>CAMPKR010000007.1 GCA_946887345.1 uncultured Bacteroidota bacterium
GTATAATATACTGAAGCCTGAGGCAGAGGGCGTGCAGCTGGGTATTTGAATGAGCGTTTCTTTCTATATAATATACAGTATTGGTGATGGTATCTACCATTCCGGCCATTGCCTCGTGGCCAATACTCATTTTGGCTAGCTTCCGGACAAATTCGCCCTCTTCCCCCGGTAAGGCTACAGGCGCCTCGGGCAGGAAGCGGGCACGAATGGCCTGTTCCAATAATTGAATAACATAGTGGAGGAAGTTCTTCTGCTGTTCGCGGCCGGACTTAGACCATTCTTCTGCGAATTTGGCAATAGCAAGTCCATTATTGGTAAATATAATATTGAACAACTTTCTAAGCTCGGGGAAGAGATCGTTCTCAGCATGACGGACAAGTCTGAGGGCTTCGGTGAATGAGCCATTCGATATATGGCCTATCTGGGAAGCCTTCTTTGATTCGGCCAGCGAACGCTCCCCGAGGCCAAAAGCTATGTCGTTAGCCGATATCGGGGCAAGGCGAATAAGCTGGGTGCGGGAGATGATAGTCGGCAGTATATCTTCGGTGCTTTCTGCTATGATAATCAATATAGTATCTGCCGGTGGCTCTTCTATTAGTTTAAGCAAAATGTTGCCTTCTTTACCCAGGTATTCGGCCCGCCAGATTAGCTGAAGCTTCTTGCCCCCTTCGTAAGATTTAAGGTTAAGAGTTTCTATTATCTCCCGGCACTCCTCGGCGGTTATATTGCCCTGTTTGTTCTCCGCATTGATGAATTGCAGCCAGTCGTAGGTGGTACCGTAAGGTGTCTGGGCAATGAACTCCCGGAACTCCTGGATGAAGTAGCGGCTCATGGCTTTGGTGCCTGGTTTGGGAGAAATGGTAGGGTAGCTGAGGTGGAGATCAGCATGTTCCAGCCTGGAGACTTTGCGGCAGCCGGGACATTCGCCGCAGCTGTCGTTCTCTTTTTTATTCTCGCAGAAGATATACTGAGCCAGTGCGAGTCCCATTGGCAAACCGCCTGTACCCTCCTGTCCGGCTATGAGCAGAGCATGAGGAAAATGGTTGGAATGCCACATTTTCAATAACCCTTCCTTAGCTGCCCGCTGGCCTACAACATTGCTCAGTAACATAGAGCCAAATGTAGGAAAACCCGAGTCTGAAAAAAAATCCGGTCGATAGAAATCCAAAGCAAAAAAGCAGCCGTAAATAATCCTGTACATCAAATTAATCAATTCAAAAATCAACAATTATGAAACGTATCATTTTAATCCCTTTTATGGCGCTTGCACTCATGAGCTTAAGTATTAATGCTAATGCAGGAGGCAAAGAAAAGACAGTAATGGTAGGCGGTGCAGCCATGTACCCCTCTAAGAACATAGTAGAGAATGCGGTCAACTCAAAAGACCATACTACACTGGTTGCAGCCGTAAAGGCCGCGGGCCTGGTAGAGAGCCTGCAAGGCGCTGGTCCGTTCACGGTATTCGCTCCTACTAATGCGGCCTTCGATATGCTGCCGAAGGGTACGGTGGAAAACCTGGTAAAGCCCGAGAACAAAGGCACGCTTACAACGGTACTGACCTACCACGTAGTAGCAGGCAAATGGAGCGCAGCTGACCTCCAAAGAATGGTAAAAGATGGTAAGGGGATGGCTACAGTAAAGACAGTACAGGGTGGTGAACTCACGGTGATGGAAAAAGACGGTTCGCTCTGGATAAAAGATGCAAAGGGTGGCACAGCCAAAGTATCTATAAAGGATGTGAACCAAAGCAATGGAGTTATACACGTAATTGACCATGTGTTGATGCCGTAAGCTTTGCAGAGAGAGCGTGGAGCGAGATGTCAGTAGCATATTAATTAGTGCTTTCAATGTATCTTTAGGGGGGAATTCGGTTCCCCTTTTTTATTTGCCATAAGACCAACGAGTGAAAAAAGAAAGTATATCGGTATTTGATATTTTTAAGATAGGAATAGGCCCGAGCAGTTCACACACATTAGGCCCCTGGAGAGCAGCTCTTCGTTTCCTGGAAAATGTACGAGCACATGGAATGGACAAAGTACTTGCAGTGCAGGTATTGCTGTACGGTTCGCTTGCCAAAACAGGTAAAGGACACGGAACAGATGTAGCTGTAATACTTGGTCTCTGCGGAGAAGACCCCGTGACCTTTGATGTGAACCGGATAGACAGCGCTATAAAGCTCATAGCTGAGGAGAAACGTATGGTGCTGGGTGGTGACCGGAATATTCCTTTCGATTCTGCCCGCGATGTTGTCTTTCTCTTTACGGAGACACTGCCTACGCACCCCAATGCAATGACCTTCCTCTGTTCCTTCAGCGATGGGGTGGAGATAGCAGAAACATACTACTCAATAGGTGGCGGTTTCGTGATAAAAGATGGCGAGGGTAACAGCGCAGGAACGGTAGTGGACCTTCCTTTCCCTATAGATGACGGAGCAGACCTGCTACACTGGTGTATTAAAACCGGCTTAAGTATCTCGGGTATAGTAATGGAAAACGAGCATGCCTGGAGAAACGAAGAAGAGACAAAGAAAGGCATACTGAATATATGGCACACCATGCGCGACTGCATTTACCGCGGCGCACATATAGGTGGTGAACTTCCCGGTGGCCTGCATGTGAAACGCCGCGCGGCTGAGCTAAATAAGAAAATGCTGAAAGGTCATACATACAGCAACTACGATGAATGGCTGAAACTGATACAGGCAGGTGGTAATAGCTTTAAGCATACGCTGGACTGGGTAAGTTGTTTCGCCCTTGCCGTGAACGAAGAGAATGCTTCTTTCAGCAGGGTAGTTACCGCGCCCACAAATGGCGCTGCAGGCGTAGTACCAGCAGTATTGCAATACTATATTGCTTTTGCAGGCGGTGATACTGAAGATAAGATCATCCAGTTCCTCCTGGTAGCTTCAGAGATCGGCTCGATCTTTAAGAAGGGAGCAACGCTCTCCGCAGCTATGGGCGGCTGCCAGGCAGAGATAGGAGTATCATCGGCCATGGCCGCTGCTGCGCTCACAGAATGTATGGGAGGCAATGAACGCCAGTGCATGATGGCCGCAGAGATAGCCATGGAACACCACCTCGGCCTTACCTGCGACCCCGTGGCAGGACTCGTGCAGGTACCATGCATAGAACGCAATACTATGGGGGCTATAAAGGCAATAACGGCCTGCCAACTGGCGTTACAGAGCAATCCTGACAATGCGCGTGTATCTTTGGATGCCGTGGTAAATACCATGTGGGAGACCGCCCTGGACATGAGCCATAAATACAAGGAAACAGCAGAGGGTGGGCTGGCCACTAACTTACCACTGAATTTAAGCGAGTGCTAAATAACAGAACAATGGGCTTTTCATTACAACAGTTAAGGAACCGGTACAAGAGCAATAACTTCTTCCTGATGGCCGGGCCATGTGTAGTAGAAAGTGAGGAAATGGTATTAGGTATTGCAGAACGCGTGATGAAAATTTGTGAGCGCCTGGAGATACCGTATATCTTCAAAGCTTCCTATCGTAAAGCAAACCGTACCCGGCTGGATAGTTTCACAGGTATAGGTGATGACAACGCACTAAAGATACTGGGCAAAGTAAAAAGCACCTTTAACCTGCCCATAGTTACAGATATACACGATGCTGCTGAAGCCGCTATGGCCGCTGAATATGCAGATGTACTGCAGATACCGGCCTTCCTTTGCAGGCAGACTGATATATTAGTTGCTGCAGCAAAAACAGGAAGGGTAGTGAACGTAAAGAAGGGACAATTCCTCTCGCCGGAGGCTATGCAGTTCGCCGTGAACAAGATAAGAGAGAGCGGTAATGAACAAGTAGTACTAACCGACCGCGGAACAACCTTCGGCTATCACGATCTGATAGTGGACTATCGGGGCATACCTACTATGAGGGCTATGGGTGTGCCCGTAGTGCTCGACTGCACACACTCTTTGCAACAGCCCAACCAAAGTTCCGGTGTAACAGGCGGCAATCCCGAAATGATAGAAACAATAGCACGCGCCGGTATAGCTGTGGGCGCGGATGGCCTCTTTATAGAGACGCATCCTGATCCCGCCCGTGCTAAGTCGGACGGAGCCAATATGCTGCACCTGGACCGCCTCGAGGCACTCCTCGAAAAATTAATACGCATCAGGCAGGTGGTGAATGGGCTTTAATAGTGCTGAACCTCAGCTGCTTATAAAGGTTTCGTAATTATTCTCTTGTATCATCGCTCCCGGGCTATTTCATACGAGCAAAAAAATCAATAAATTAATGTTCGTAAATCGCTGCCTTATTGAACCAGGTAACCGAATTCTTCAGTAAACTTTTTTACGATAGTGGCTTTCCTCCGCGCTGGCATTGCGGCAAGTGGACAGATTTTCATGGTTGGCTTTATATTATCAGCGACCTGATGATATGGGGAGCATACTTTGCCATCCCTACAATAATAATCCGTTATATCACCCGCAAACAGGAAGCACGCTTTCAGAGGGTGTATTTTCTGTTCGCATCTTTCATACTCGCCTGCGGTACTACTCACCTGCTGGATGCAATTACTTTTTGGTACCCTGCCTATCGATTGAATGCGTTGGTACGTTTCGGTACCGGCGTAGTGAGTTGGCTGACTGTTTTTCACCTGGTGAAGCTGCTGCCGGTTGCTTTTTCGCTCAAAACCGCAGAGCAGCTCGAAAACGAGGTTTTGCACAGGGAAGATGTAGAGCTTCAGTTGAAGATAAATAATAAGCTGTTGAACGAGGCCCAGGAGATAGCAAAGCTGGGTCACTGGCACTGGGATGTACAGGCAAATAAAATCAACTGGTCAGACACACTGATGAAAATATACGGTGCTGCTCCCGGTGATGACCTCACTTATGAGCTGTTTATTGAAAGGGTACACCCTGAAGACCGGGACGACGTGAATGCATTGATCACCCAGGCTTTCCAGACAAAAAAGTTTGACGAGTTTTATCATCGTATACAGCTACCCGACGGCACAGTGAAAACAATGCATTCCAAGGGCGACGTCATTCTTGATCAAAAAGGCGAAGTCAAATATATGTTCGGGACGGGCCAGGACGTAACAGAAGCCAAAGAAGTGGAACAGCAATTACTGGCCAAATCGCAGGAATTGGAATTGACCAACCAGGAGCTGGAAAAATTTGCCTCCATAGCTTCCCACGATCTCAGAGAGCCGCTACGCAAGATCATAACATTTGCGGGCATGTTGGACAATGAGTTTAAAGATGTTCTTGGCGGGAAGGGTAGAACTTATTTAGAAAAGATGGTGAATTCTTCCGAGCGGGCACAGAACCTTATTGATGATATATTGGAATTTTCCAGCCTTTCCGCAGGCAATGTAAATTTCGGACCAGTGAAACTGAACACGGTAGTGGAACAGGTATTATCGGATATAGAAGTTCTTGTAAACAACACGGGGGCGGAAATAAAAGCAGACCCTCTTCCCGCTATTGATGGCATTGAATCGCAGTTGGGTCTGCTGTTCCAGAATCTTATTACCAATGCTATAAAGTTCGGGAAAGATGATCTTCCGCCTCAAATTAATATTCACGCAAGTATAGTAAAGGGTAATGAACTTCCCGAGGATTATGTAAAGGACAAGAAGCCGCATTTTTCCATCCTTCACAATTCACGCTTTTGGGATCATGAGAAATTCTGCCGCATTACTGTAGCGGATAATGGAATAGGTTTCGATGAAGCCTACCTCGATCGCATATTTTCTCTATTCCAACGTCTTCATTGTAAACAAACTTATGAAGGTACGGGTATCGGCCTTGCTATCTGCAAGAAAGTAGTAGATATCCATCATGGTGTAATTACAGCTAAAAGCAAGCCTGGAGAAGGGGCGACCTTTATTATTACCCTGCCTGTTTCCCAATTGCATTTCAGGCATATAGCTGCTTCGGGGAATGGCGTAGGCGTGGTTACCTGATGCTTGCCTGATTTGTTTCGTTTATACCCTCATCCGGTAACAGGTCCCAGCCAATCTTATGATAAGTAGTGGGTACGTAGCGTTTATTATCACCTGGCTTTACCTGGCTGCCATGGAAGAGGGTACGGTAGTGCTCAAAGACTTCGGGTTTGTTTGCGCCATTTCGGTAATTCGGTAAGAAGTTACTGTGATTCTCACCCGCAACAGTATTGAAATTGATGTATATAGCTTTGTCGGAGATTGGATTTTTCACCTGTTCTCCCAGCTGCTTGGAGAAGCTGACCAGGTTAGCAAGAAAAAGTGTGCGGTCCTGCGGATTGTAGTGAACATAGATCGCCTCTGCAAAATTGATGTTGTCTACCCACCTTCTATGCTTGCGCTGCTTCACGCAAGGTGCGTTCAGTATAAGGTTATCCACCCACACTGTATTGTTGATGTTCCGTATCTTTTTATGTTCTACCATTTCCTTCATCACATTGTTGCCCATGCTGTGGAAAAGCACTGAGAGATTTCCTGAACCCATAAGGTGTTGCTCACGCAGGGTCTTTAGTGTATCAAAGACCGGGGCGAAATTCCTGTAGGCATCTTTCGCATGGTTGATCGCGAAGAAGTAATTGCGTAAAGATTTCCTTTTAGGGTGTATACTCGGGTAATCGAGTAGCAAAACATTGACACCATAAAAAGCTCCTACCGTAATACCCCTGTCAAGATCGGTAGTAAATACCTTGCCCATACCTTCGGTATAGACCAGCCAGTCCCTGTCTTTGTTGGGCAGATGTTGTATGGCATCATAAAGGTTGTTTTGATGCACAGCGTGCCATGTCCCGTTTTTTACATACACAAAAAAGTAGTGCAGCCTATCCTTTTGCAGCTTCTCGCACATAAAGCGAAGACTGTCTTTTTGCATCAGGCGGTTGCTGGCGACAACCAGTGCGGTATCTATTGATCCGATATGTGCCGGGTTTACCTTCCATTCCAGTTTTACCCTTCTCCAGTCCTCGTCGCCGTTCATCCAGTTATACTTCTTTTTCTTAGCTAACGCCAATAGGGGGAGTGCGAGCAGGAATATTGCCAAAAGTCTTTTCATTTCTTATATCTACGTATCAAAGTTAAGGGAGGATTCGGCGCTGATCTTCATTATTTGAGCCCTATCCCCTATGTTTGCCTGTATATTAACAGCCATTTATGGATATTATAAAAAAAGTGTGCCTGTTTGTAGCCGCAGCTTTCATTTTAAATTTCAGTGCCCCCGCACAAAAGAATTTTACCATGACCGAAGCTGTCAACGGTATGACAACAACCCTGGCCGTAAAGGGTATAAAGCAGGGGAGCTGGCGGCCGGGTACCAATACTTTTTTCCAGGTGGAGAAGAAGAACGGTGCTGATGTATGGACATCAATCAATTTCCCTGCAGAGGAGAGCCGTGAAGTTTTAACATTGGCTCAACTGAACACTGCTTTGGGAACTGAACTAAAGGCGCTGCCTGTTCTTACATGGCTGGATAAGGACCATGTATACCTGATGGACGGCAGAAAAATAGTACTCGGCACCTTCAGTGGAAACGAGCTTACCTGGAAAGTACGGTATACGTTACCTGAAAAAGGGCAGAATACCGTTATAGATGCGCACGACAACATTGCCTATACTATAGATAACAATTTATACATCGATAAAAACGGAAAGCAGTTCACTGTTACGGGCAACAACAATAAGAACATCATAAGCGGCCAGGCAGTACACAGGAATGAATTTGGCATCGACAAAGGTATCTTTCTTTCTCCGCAGGGTAATTACCTCGCCTACTACCGCATGGATCAAACCATGGTGAAGGATTATCCTATTATCAACTGGGCGGGCGATCCCGCAGTGGCTGAGATGATCAAATATCCCATGGCGGGCGATACATCTCACCAGGTAATGCTTTGTGTGTTCAACCCGGCTACTAAGAAGACGGTAACTATGAATACCGGTACCGGCAAGGATCATTACCTGACAGCCGTCACCTGGAGCCCTGACGAGCAGTTCATTTTTATTGGTATTCTGAACAGGGAGCAAAACCACCTTTGGCTGAATAAGTACGATGCGAAGACAGGGAAAATGCTGGCTACTCTCTTTGAAGAAACAGACGACAAATATGTAGAGCCGCAGCATCCGCTCTACTTCCTGCCGGGAAGCAATGAAGAGTTTCTTTGGTGGAGCCAGAGAGATGGTTATATGCACCTCTATTTGTATAACGTAAGCGGCAAGCTGGTAAGGCAGGTAACAAAAGGCGACTGGGTGGTAAATGAAATAGCAGGCTTCAATAAAGCTGCAAAAGAGGTGATTATTACCTCCACATTTGAGTCACCCCTTGAAAAACACGCTTATGCGGTTAATTGGGAGTCAGGCAACATCCGTAATGTAGATAAAGGCGATGGCATGCATAATATCTGGCTCAGTGAGAGCGGTGAATATATTTATGATGCCTACCACTCTGATAACGTACCCCGGAAAAGCCTGATACGCACAATTTCAGGTGACTTTAACAAAAACCTGCTGACTTCAGAAGATCCGCTAGCTGCCTACAACAGGGCGCAGGTAAAGACGGTAGAACTAAAAGCCAAAGATGGCACACCACTTTATGGCAAGCTGATACTACCTCCGGATTTTGATCCTAAGAAGAAATACCCAACCGTTGTGTATTTATATAACGGTCCGCATGCCCAGCTGATACACAATGCATTCCCCGCGAGTGGTAACCTCTGGTATGAATATATGGCTCAGCATGGTTATATCATGTTTACCATGGACGGCCGTGGCAGCGGTAACAGGGGATTGAAATTTGAACAAGCCATTTTCCGTAATTCAGGTGTAACAGAAATGGAAGATCAGCTTAGAGGTGTGGAGTATCTCAAATCACTTCCATATGTGGATGATAATCGCCTCGGTGTCCATGGCTGGAGCTATGGTGGCTTTATGACGATCTCATTAATGTTGCATCATCCGGGAGTGTTTAAATGTGCTGTAGCCGGTGGCCCCGTTATAGACTGGAAGATGTATGAGATTATGTACACCGAGCGCTATATGGACACGCCCCGGGAAAATCCAAAAGGCTATGACAACGCAAACCTGCTTACTAAAGTGAAGAACCTTGATGGTGACCTTCTTGTAATACATGGCACTAATGATGATGTGGTAGTATGGCAACACTCTGTGAAATTTCTGAAAGCTTGTGTAGACGAAGGGGTGCAGCTCGACTATTTCGTATATCCCGGCCATCCGCATAATGTACGCGGTAAAGACCGGGTACACCTCATGCAAAAGATTACAGATTACTTCGATCTTCATTTGAAATAGGGAATGAAATAATCGTTAATGATTTTTTCAATCCTCAGTTTATGCGTAACTTTTACAGGCTGGCGGCATCGTCAGCCTGTTTGAGTATGTTAACTTACCTGATTATAGGGGTAACAGTATTCCTGGCAGTATGGAGCCTGGTGATACTGCTGAGAGGGGTGCGTAAGCCATTTCGTTTTAGCTGGCACAGAATTTTCTTTTCTGCCTCGCTGGCTACACTTATGTATTTGTACGGTGCCTGGGTGTATCTGTCTATTCATTGCAAATTCATCTTTGGTATCATTTACCTTTTAACCCTCGTATATAGTCTCATGCGCAAGCGACCCATCAGGAGAAGGCATGATAAATGGCGTATTAAGCTCAACATTGGTTTCGGGATTTTGTTCAGCATACTATGTGTCCTTTACTTTACGGGCACCACGGGGTTTACTGAGCGCATAGCACTGGCCTTTCCCTTAAAGACGGGTAAGTACTTCGTCTTACAAGGCGGCAAGGGGCTTCCGGCCAATATGTTTCACTATAGCTACAGAGGAGCGGTATACGCAATCGACATCGTGAAGTTGAATGAATATGGTAACCGTGCTAATAGTATTTTTTCAAAGAACCTGGAAGACTACGAGATATATGGGGATACCATTTTCAGTCCCTGCGCGGGCAAGGTGATAGGAGTGAAAAACGATAATTTTGATAATCCTCCCGGCATCAGGAAGCGTGGTCCCACCAACCTGAATGCTGTGATAGTAGAAACAGACTCCTGCTATGTCTTTTTAGGACATAACAAGAAGGGTAGTGCAATGGTAAAGGAAGGTGATGTAGTGACATTAGGCCAACCCCTTGCATTAGTCGGAAACTCAGGGTTTAGTTTAGAGCCTCATCTCCACATCCAGGTACATAAAAAGTCCGGTACAGGATTGCCCTGGTATCGCGAGCCGCAACTTTTCATTGAGTTTGATGGACGTGCCTATCTTCTGTTCGAAGTCATAAGGCCGAAACGCATTAGGATGGTGGAGAAGTAAAGGCGCTTCCTAGCTATCAAATATCTGGCTTTCCCCCTGTTCCCCCGGCAGGTTTTTGACCCTGTTCTTATGGTTGTTGATCTGCACCCAATAAATAATCCAGAAGATAAGTCCCGGCAGAGAGAAAAAGCTGGCGAGCATACTCTGCTGAGTACCTGAAACGTTGGATGATATGTTCAGGATGGTGCTTATTATCATACAGCAATTGGCAATGACGCCTATCACATAAGTTGAATCTGCATTTTCACTCATGCCCCTGCTACGGTATTCAGCCGTTAGTGAGGTTGCTATTTTTTTATAAAGAATAAACGGCCATACCAGGTTGAAGATCGGTATCAGCATCAGCCACACCGAGGACGGTTCTGTTGCGCGGTTTTGAGGTCGCACTGCTTCCAGCGCTTTGCTGAGGGTTAGCAAATAGGCAATAGCAATGCCAATGAACACCAGGAGGAAAAGGAGAGCCAGCATAAGTCGTTAGTTTATTAATACAAGATACTCTCTTACCTGATTCCCAGTACATCCTTCATGGTAAAAATGCCCTGCTTACCGGAAATAAACTCAGCGGCTAAAACAGCACCGAGGGCAAAGCCCTGCCTGTTGTGTGCTGTGTGGGTGATCTCTATGTTGTCTATCGCCGAATGATAGGTGATCTTGTGCGTTCCGGGTATATTATCTATGCGGTGGGCAACGATCGGGAATTCATCGGAGCTATTTGTGCTTTCTTTAGCCCAGTGTTTTTTGCGCTGTATGTTTTCCAGTATTTGTTCGGCCAGGGTAATGGCCGTGCCGCTGGGTGCGTCTTTTTTCTGGGTATGGTGCGTTTCTTCTATGCTGATCTCGTACTCATCCTGGTTATTCATCAGCGAGGCCAGCAGTTTGTTCACTTCAAAGAAGATGTTGACACCTACAGAAAAGTTAGAAGCCCACAGAAAAGCTGTTTCATTTTCAGTCGCGCTCAGTTTGGCTGTGGCGAGTTCGTCATTCCAGCCGGTAGTGCCGCAAACTACTGGTACACCTGCTTCAAGGCAAAGCAACACATTCTCTTTTGCAGCTTCAGGCCCGGTGAACTCAATAATAGCATCCGCCATCCGCAGGTTTTCCCTCGTCATTTCATCTTTGTTAGCAGTGCCGATGCGCATGGTTATTTCATGCCCTCTTTGTGTGGCTATTTCTTCTATGGCTTTACCCATTTTGCCGTATCCTATCAGGGCTATTTTCATGCTGCAAGAATTGAAATGATGGTGAAGACCGCAAATATAACACTGGCCAGTCCGTTTGTGTTGGCAAAGGCCATATTTACTTTGCTCAGGTCATGGGGTTTTACCAGCAGGTGCTGGTATACCAGCATGCTGCAATAGAAAGCAGCGCCTATCCAGTATACCCAGTCAAGCTGTCCTGCCACGCCTGCAGAAACAATAAAGGCAGCAGAGGCAATGTGCAGCAGGGTAGATACCAGCAGGGCATTTTTCTTGCCTAGTGCTGCGGGTATAGAGTGTAGTTGCTGGCTCTTGTCAAATTCTTCGTCCTGCAGGGCATAAATAATATCAAATCCCGCCACCCAGGTAAAGACTGAAAAGCCGAAAAGTACGGGTACTATATGGAACACTCCTGTTACTGCTATATAAGCACCAATAGGTGCCAGCGAAAGCCCCACACCCAGCACAAGGTGGCATAACGCAGTGAAGCGTTTGGTATAGCTGTAAAATAGTATCACAAACAGTGCCACGAACGACAGGTAAAAGCAGATTTCGTTGATAAACCAGGTCGTTGCTACAAAAAGTAAGCTGTTGATAATGGTGAAAATGAGCGCGTTGTTAGCTTTAATAGCACCTGCGGGAATTTCCCTTTGTGCTGTTCGCGGATTCTGTGCATCAAAATGCCTGTCAAGCCAGCGGTTGAAAGACATCGCTGCACTGCGGGCAAATACCATACAAAGCAATACCTCCACAAACAGTAAAGCAAAGTTGGCCTCAGCACCCGGCGGCATATGCTGCACTCCCAGCGTAAAGCCAATAAGTGCAAATGGCAGCGCGAATACCGTGTGACTGAATTTGATCAGCGAGAGATATTGCTTAATGCGTTGGATCATTGGTTCTTCGGTGCTTATTTTTTTACGTCTGCGGTAAAGCCAATCGACATAGCTTCCATTTGTGCATTGGAATGTACAATGGCGCTCTTCTCCTGGTGACCTTCTTTGCCGGAGCTGTTGAACTCTATAACTATTTCTCCTTCGCCTCCCGGTGCTATCGGTTCTTTGGAGAAAGATGGGGTGGTGCAACCACATCCAACTGTTATTTTGCTGATCAGTAACGGATTGGTCCCCGTGTTTTTAAACTTATAGGCGTGTCTTACTTTATCGCCTTCCTTTATACTGCCAAAGTCGTGTTTTGTTTCCAGGAACTGGATGGTGGTTTTAGGCATTGCGCTCGCCTTTGCTTCGCGGCTTTCTTCTTCTTTTATCGTTTGTCCTGTAGGACTACTGCCGATTCCGTATTTATTAAACAAGGCAGTGCTGCTCACTCCGCTTAGCTCTACTAAAGCAATTACAAAAACGGAAAGAGTCAAAATTGTCAGTAAAACTGTTTTTATCTGTGCGTTCATACTGTGTTCAAAAGTAAAAAAGTATAAAATCTAATGCTAACTGTGCTCTGTCCAGACTTTGGATAGCTCTACTAATATTTCTACTGCCTTTTCCATATCCTGTACACTCACGTACTCCTGCTTCGAGTGAATTCCCATTTCGCCTGTAAAGATATTAGGGCAGGGTAGTCCCATAAAGGAAAGACGTGAGCCATCAGTACCGCCACGTATGCTGATGCGGTCTGCGTTGATGCCGGCGCGCTTGTACGCTTCCTCAGCATAAGCCATCACCTGTGGTTCCTTGTCCAGTATTTCCCGCATGTTGCGGTATTGTTCTTTTACAATGAACTCAGTTTGCACTCCCGGGAATTCAAGCACTGCTTTTTCCACTATCTTCCTCAGTCTTTCTTCGTGGTGTGTCAGTTGTGCCGTGTCAAAATCACGGATAATGAATTGCACAGATGCCCGTTCTATACCGCCTTCTATATGCACGGGATGAACAAAACCTTCTTTACCTTCTGTTACCTCAGGGCACCATTCATTACGCGGTAGCATATTCACGAAAGCAGAAGCCGCTTTAATAGCGCTCACCATTTTACCCTTGGCATAGCCGGGGTGGGCACTTATACCATTAAAAACAACAGTGACGCCATCGGCCGAAAAGCTTTCCCCTTCCAGGTGGCCACGCTCGCCGCCGTCAAGGGTATAGCCATAGTGCGCGCCCAGCTTTTTCATGTCTACTTTATTCACTCCGCGGCCTATTTCTTCATCGGGGGTAAACAGTATGCGTATTTTGCCATGCTCTATTTCAGTATGCTGTATTAAATAAGCAGCCAGGTCCATAATTACTGCAACTCCTGCTTTATCATCTGCACCAAGTAATGTCAGTCCCGATGCGGTAATAATGTCATCGCCAATCCTTTCCTTCAGGTAAGGATGATCTTTGGTACTGATCACAACCGTCGGGTCATCGGGCAGAACGATATCCTGCCCGTTATACTGCATATGCAGTATAGGCTTCACATTTTTGCCGCTGCAGTCGGGAGCCGTATCTACGTGCGCGCAAAAGCATAGTACAGGAACATTCTTATCCGTAGTTGCTGGTATAGTGGCGTATACATAGCCATATTCGTCCAGTTCAGCATCACTAATGCCGATCTGCTTCAGTTCATCCACCAGTATGCGGCTAAGGTCCTTCTGTTTCTCCGTGCTTGGTTGAGTTTCTGAGGCCGGATCACTTTGCGTGTCCACTTGCACGTAACGTATCAGGCGATCGGCCGCAGTGTGTTTATATCCTTGTATCGACATGGCGCAAAGATAGCTTTTGGACCGCGATTTACATGACTGTAAAGATTATCAGAATTCGTTTTTTTGACTGATGAATCACGGTAATCTGTTTAAATCATGTAAATCGTGGTTCGGTCTTATCTTTGCAGCATGGCGGCACCATCTAAGTCAGATTTTTCGCAGATCGTCACTATCAGTTTTACCTTGTTTGCGGTGATAGATATCCTGGGTTCCATTCCGGTTATCATATCGCTAAAAAAGAAGATGGGTGAGATCAGTGCAGTGCAGGCAACCCTGGTGTCAGGTGCCCTCATGCTGCTTTTCTTCTTTATAGGAGAACAGATGCTCAATTTCATGGGTCTCGATATACACTCTTTCGCCATCGCCGGTTCTATCGTGATATTTATACTGGGCCTGGAGATGGTGCTCGGGCTAGAGTTTTTCAAAAGCGAAGAGAACAGGTCCGGCAATGTAGTACCTATTGCCTTCCCCATCATAGCCGGTTCGGGTACGCTCACTACTGTAATGTCTCTTAAAGCTGAGTATTCCTCTCAGAACATACTCATCGCTATCCTTATCAATCTCGTTTTCGTTTTCATCATTCTCCGTTCCATGAATTTCATTGAGCGCATACTGGGCCCGTCCGGTATCTCGGTTATCCGTAAGTTCTTTGGAGTAATACTACTGGCGATAGCCGTCAAAATATTCAGAAGTAACGTAGGCTTTTAAGCACCCTCGACTGTTCTGGCCGGTTCTGGTCTAGGCGTCTCGCTTAAACCCACAATTGGCAGCGTCACGCTTGTTACGTCTTCCTCGGCTTTTTCTTCGCTGCAGGGAAAAGCACATTGTTCAGTATCAGCCTATAGCCGGGTGAGGTAGGGTGCACCTCCAGTTCTGTCGGCGGATCGCCTATCTGGTGCTGGTAGTCTTCAGGGTCGTGTCCGCCATAGAAGGTCCAGGTGCCTTTACCGTATTCGCCGTGTATATAGCGTGCCTCGTTCGAAGGCTTGTATTCACCCATTACAAGCACACTGGTCTTCAGAACACTTTTGTTGAAGGCTGTCGTCTGACCCATAAAGCCTTTTATCGTAGTCGTATGATTCTGGCAAAGCATCGTAGGCACAGGATCAAATTTTGCTGAGAAGGTGAACAAGGTGAAATAATCTTGTGGCATTGGTACACGCCTGGTATTGGTCACGTCAATATTAGAGAACTCATACTCATACGGACTTGTCTTCAACGTAAAGTCCTTAAACGCCAGGCATTGCGAGTAATCCAACTGGCTTTGCGGATCAGGTGCCTGCGGGTCTCCGTCAAAGGGCACATCGCAGATATCGGTCTTGTGCGCAGCCAGGCCTATATCATAGCTATCAGTGGCCGAGCACATGGCAAACAGGTAGCCACCGCCTGAAACAAAATCTCTTATTTTCTGGGCTACGGTCAGTTTCAGTTTTGATACTTTTTTAAAGTTATGTTTCGCTGCTGTCGCCTCCTGTAGTTTTACGTCTTCTATATACCAGGGCGCAGAGCGGTAGGTGGACCAGAATTTTCCATACTGTCCCGTAAAGTCTTCGTGGTGCAGGTGCAGCCAGTCATACTCCGGTAGTTTTCCTTCCAGCACCTGGTCATCGTATACTTTATCGTAAGGTATTTCTGCATAGGTCAGTACCATTGTCACGGCATCGTCCCATGGTAGCTTGTTATCAGGTGTATATACCGCTACTTTTGGCGGCTTCTCCAGTTTAATGATATCTCCGTTATAGTCGGGATTGATAATGGTGGTCACAATACCGCTGTATTGTGCATCGCTCATTACTTCGTAGTCCACACCGCGCAGTTTACAAAGCCTTTCCACGGCGTCTACCTGGTCCATGGAAAAACTGCCGCCTTTGTAGTTCAGCAGCCAGTCCACTTCCACTCCCATCTTCAGGGCTGCAAAGGCCACACCATAGGCTTTCAGGTGATTCTTCTGGCTTTCATCGTCCATTGGTATAAAGAGCTTGCTTGCATTTGCATTAAAGCACAAAAGCAGGCCTGCCATCACTACCAGCACCTTTCCGTATCTCATTAATTATTACTCCCTTCTTTAGCTTGTAATTTACAATATTAGGCAATACAGCAGGGAGACCAGCCAAAGTTTTAACAAGTATTGTAGAAATTGTCGATGGGTGAAGTTTCTTCCTTAGAGGAGTCAGAGGGCTTACCGCAGCAGATCAATAGCATCGCTATGCTCTTCTTTCTGCCCTGTATAGCATTTGGCCTTTACAAAAAAGTAGTACATGCCTACGTCGCAAAGCTGTCCGTTATACGAACCATCCCAGCCCGTTTTAGGATCACGGCTGTGATATACCCGTTCTCCGAACCGGTTATAAATGCTCAGTTCATACTCTTCCATATTGCCGTGCATCACCGGCCTGAAGCGATCGTTTTTGCCGTCGTTGTTTGGTGTAAAGGCATTAGGGTAGCCAAAGCGGCAGCATTTTTCAATCTCGGTATATGCTATATCTGCAGTGTCCTTGCAGCCGTTCTCATCTGTGCATATTACGGTGTAAGTAGTTGGCTCGGTTATAAATGCATATTCCTTCCCATGTTCATCCTTAGTAAGCACTGGCATCCATTGGTACAGGACACCGCCGCTGGCATTCAGGTATATACGGTCGGCATAGCATGCTTTGCCACCCTCGTTCAGTATGGCAGTTTGCGGATTTTCATTTACCACTAAATGCACCGCTATCGTGTCCGATATACAATTCCCCACCTGTTGGCTGGCATACCAGGTATAGTTCCCCGCATAGCCTGTGCTATAGCCCGGTGCCTGCGATAATGCTTCACCGCTGGCGTTGTACCAGTGCAGGCTTCCGCCGTTCATAGGATAAACAGGGATCGGTTTTACTTCGTCGCCTATGCAAAACGAAAGGTCAGCATCCTTCACAGGAGTAAACGGATACCAGCCACTATCTGTAATCGTAAGATTGATAGTAGTATCACAGGCGAAATAGGGTGATGATACTATCAGCGTGTAGCTGCCCGCTTCCAGGCTGTCCATCATGGTGCCACTGGTATCTATGAGTGTTTTTACGAGGGTAGTGCCTTTCATTACAGTTATGGTGCGCGGCACAATTCCATTACTGAGTGTATACCGCACCGCGGCATCATGTGCGCACTGGGTGGCACTGAGTATATCAGCCCTTATGCTGTAGTTGTTTACTATTTGTATAGTGTAGGCAATGGTCTGGTTGCTCGATAGCGGACAACCGTCATCCTTGTAATTGATATAGAAAGTATACACTCCCGCTGGTACAGTGCTTATGTTCCAGTCGAAATGCGCTACCGGTGTTTGGGTGTTATTGTTTGTCACTGTCAGGCTGGCTCCTGTGGGTATGTTATAAGTTGTCAGCGAAATCTTATCAGCTGAATTGGCATCCACAGGTGCAAGATCAAATGATACATTATTAGCTCCTTTACAAACATTGATCACGTTGCGCCCGTCATGAACTCCCCCGTTTATGTTCGATCCAGTAGTCTGCAGGTCGCCATCGGGTGGTTGGTTCTGGCAGTTATCCAGCACTATAAAAGTCATCTCCCTCATGCTGCTGCCCACAAGTACCCCGTTTTTATATTCGGCTACCTCGTTCACCACCAGCGATCTCTGGAGCAAATTCGGAGTGAACGACATTTGCCCGTTCAGGTTATTGTAGCTGAAGCTGTCTGCTGACAGGGGATTCGTTGCCGAGTAGGGAAAATTATAATAAATAGGAGTTCCGTTAGTAAGCCCCGGCACCAGCTCAAAGCTGAGCGAATCACCATCTGGATCGGATGCTCCTTGGTTATATTGCTGTTCTATGTTAATGCAATAAAACGGTGTAGGCACCGTAGTATATACGGGCGAAGAATTGGGGCCGTTCAGGTTGTTCAGTCTGGCCACCAGGTACATCACCTGCGGATTTGTGCCAAACACAATATTATTAATACTAAAGGTTCTGCCGGCACTGGTTGTAAAGCTGGTCGAGGGGTCAAAGTAGAGCATCCCCGTAAAAACAAAACGCCAGTCGGCAGATGCATGCGAGAGATTTACCGAATCGCAGTACACATACTTCTTTATCCCTGGCAGAACAGCAAGTGGATTTTTGCATCGGGTATTGTTGATCTCTGCCGGACAAACAGGGGTAACATCTATTCCGGAGTTGGCAGTGTCCATGGGTAGGTTAAGAGTAGCTTCGGGTGCACCTGTTACTGCATCATAGATGTAAATTTCAGGAGTGGAAAGTTTCAGCGTGTTAAATGTATTGCTGTCAGTACTTCCGCAATCACCATACAACACCATGATCACCCGGTAGTAGTTGCCGGATATATTCTGGTAAAGCAGCTCTCCACCATACAGGTGCGTTGCGTATGAACGGGGATTTATAGCAAGCAGCAACAATAAAGACAAATAGTAGATTTTCTTCATTTCACTCGCCCCGGTAGTATTAAAGTTCTTACATTAATGCGTTACGCCCAAACTATTTAGGGTGATTTTCCGGGGTAACCACATTAGTAAGACGGCAACAGCGGTCCCCTATTCTAAGAGAAATGAAGGTTTTTTTTAACGGATGAGATCTACGGCATCGCTCTGGAATTCCGTGTTACCGGTAAAGCATTTGGCTTTCACCAGGTAGTAATACATGCCTACGTCGCAAAGCTGGCCCTTGTACTTGCCGTCCCAGCCCCAATATTGGTCGCTGGTATGAAAGACCACTTCCCCGAAACGGTTGTAAATGAATAAGTCATAGTTCTCCATTTCACCATAGATAACGGGGCGGAAGATGTCATTTTTGCCGTCATTATTAGGGGTGAATGCATTTGGATACCAAAACTTGCAGCATTCTTCCAGTTGGGTATACTTAGTTTCGGCGGTGTCCTTACAGCCATGGTCATTTACCCCGATTACTCTTATGACAACCGAATCCAGCACTTGTATATGCATAGTGCCGTCAGGGTTTTTAACAACTTTGCCCGCCGGCTCCCAATAATAAGTGCTAGCTCCGCTCGCTTGAAGTAAGACCTTTTCAGCCAGGCATATTTTTCCCTGTTTCATTTGCATTTCTACCACGGGTTGCGCACTCACTATTACGTCAACCTTCGCTTGTCCCGACTGGCACACATCCACCGTCTGGCTCACATACCAGGTATAGCTTCCGGGTACATTGGTATTAATGAAAGGCGGACCCGATAGTAAATTTCCGTTTTCATCATACCAGTTGGCTGTTGCTCCGTTCTCTATCTGGGGATTCAAAGGCCCGGCTACATCATACTGGCAGTAGATGATCGTATCGTTTATTCCGGGTGTATCGGGATAGATACCGCTATTATTAATAACAAAGCTGACACTAGTGTCACAGCTAAACCAGGGGTTGCTGATCGTTACTGTATAGTTTCCCGGGGCAAGGCTATCAGTAATAATACCCGTACTGTCGGTGTAGGTCTCAATAATATTGCTTCCCTGCGAAAGAACGACCGTCCTTGGAAGTATCCCCCCGGTTACATCCATTTGCACATAGGCCTGGTGCTGGCAGTGGGTTTCTTCTATCACAGTCGCTGCTATTCCGTAAGGGTCAGCTATTCGTATAGTGTAGGCAATTATTTTGTTGGTTACGAGCGGACAGCCGTCATCTTTATAATTCACGTAAAAAGTGTAAACGCCGGGCGGCACAGCCGTTACGTCCCAGGAAAAATCAAGTACCGGGTTGGTAGTGCTGTCGCCGGTAACGGTAATATTAGCACCGGGCGGAGTATTGATAACGGTTACAATTATGTCGTGTAGGTTCTGGTCATCAGGATCTACCCTGAACGATACAAAATTGCTGTTCTTCTTGCACACGTTAATGATGTTGTTGCCTTCGTGTACTCCTCCTGTTATGTTCGATCCGTTGGTGGCAAGGTCCCCGTTCGGCGGAACGTTCTGGCAGGGTGTTACTATAAAGGTCATTTCCCGCATAGTGGAACCCACCAGCGTGCCGTTCTTGTATTCAGAGATTTTATTAACAACAAGCGCGTTTTGCAATATGTCGGGAGTAAAGGTCATTTGTCCATTCACGCCATTAAACAAAAAGTCGGGAGCCGACAGCGGATATTCAGCTGTAAATGGATTCACATAGATCACGGGATTGCCATTGTCA
>CAMPKR010000008.1 GCA_946887345.1 uncultured Bacteroidota bacterium
GCTGGTTACCTGTAGCAGTGATGGTAGGCGTCGGCAGGGGGTTAACAGTTACTGTTACTGCTGCTGAAGTAGTAGAGCAGGTGCCATCGCTTACAACCACTGTGTAAGTGCCTGAAGCGTTTGCTGTATAAGAAGCGCTGGTAGCACCCGTTATGGCAGTGCTGCCATCGTACCACTGGTAAGTAAGACCTGTACCTGTGTTGGCATCGAGCTGTACAGTTCCACCCTGGCAGAACGTAACAGGACCTGCAGGCGTGATGGTAGCAGGAGGAGCGGGAGTAACAGTGATAGTCTGCGTTTGAGCAGGGCTGTTACCGCAACCGTTTACCGCAACGACTGAAATGCTACCACCGGCAGTACCCACGGTTACAGTGATAGAAGTAGTGGTGCTGGAACCTGTCCAGCCTGTAGGTAGTGACCACGTATAAGATGTAGCACCGGCAACAGGAGCAATAGAATATGTCTGGCTGCTGCCTGCGCATACTGTAGCAGGACCGGAAATAGTACCCGGTTGACCAGGTGCTCCCGGATCAACGACTACGGTAACAGTACCTGTAGCGCTACAGCCGTTGGCTGTAACGGTAACTGTATAAGTACCAGCACCGGCTGCTGTAATACCGGTTATAGAAGGGTTCTGGAGAGTAGAAGTAAACGAGTTAGGACCAGCCCAGCTATAAGTAACACCTGAAGTAGTAGTGCTTGAAGTTAAGTTCAATGTTTGGCCCACGCACAGCGGCGTGTTGGCAGTTGCAGTAGGAGCAACCGGAACCGGGTTAACCGTAACAGCTATAGCATTTGATACTGAAGTGCAACCGTTGGCAGTAACTTCTACTGTATAAGTACCTGAAGCAGTAGCAGTATAAGTAGAGTTGTTGGCACCCGGGATAGGAACACCCTGATACCATTGATATGTATAACCTGTACCTGTTGTTGCGGTCAGCACTACGTTGCCACCCTGGCAGAAAGTAGTAGGTCCGCCGGCAGTGATGCTGGCAGTTGGCATAGGATTCACTGTAATGCTCAATGTCTGAGCCTGGCTGGCACCGCAGTTGTTGTTAGCAACTACAGAGAGCGTACCGCCTGTGGTACCTACAGTCACTGTTATTGAGTTGGTAGAGCTTGTGCCTGTCCAGCCGTTAGGTAATGTCCATGTATAAGAGGTGGCACCTGTTACGGCCGCTATGGTATAAGTCTGAGTGCTGCCTGCGCAAACTGTTGCAGCGCCGGTAATAGTACCGGGTTGTGCCGTAGGCAGACAGTCAAGGAACTTGGCTGCCACACCATCGCCGAGACCGGCGTTCGTGGTCTGGATATTTGTATTAAGTGCGATGTCGGTTCCACTTTCACTATAACCTGCTATATATATATAGGCAGGATTAGCGTTATCGGTAGCAATATTATTCATCCAGTCGATGCCGGCGCCGCCGTAGTAAGTGCTCCAGCCGAAAGCGCCGGCAGTAGAGAATTTAGTGACGAAACCATCTGTAGTGCCACCAAGGGTTACGTCGTAGCTGTTGGTTGAACCCATAACGGTAGCACTTTCAGTTTCACCGGTTACGAAAACATTGCCGTTCTGATCGAGTGCAATACCATAACCCTGATCATACCCGGCACCACCCAGGTAAGTTCCCCACTGAAGGGTACCGTTGGTATTGTACCTGCCTACTATTACGTCGGCAATACCATTCATTGTGGTCTGGAAGGCACCGTTGGTAGCCATGCCGGTGCTGACAGCAACACCCGTTACGAACACGTTGCCACTGCCATCCACATCAACACCAAGACAGTTTTCATCGGCAGAACCGCCCCAGTAAGTACCCCAGAGCTTAGTACCTGCACTATTGTATTTTGTAACAAAGCCGTCGTACAAACCGCCTGCAAACTGCTGAGAAACACCAGTGGTAGCGATAGCTGAGGTACTGGTTGTCCAACCTACAGGGTATATGTTACCTGCATTGTCTACGTCGAGGGCGGTCATTGATTCGTCACCTGTGCCACCTAATAATGTACCCCATACAAAGTTCCCTGCGTTGTCAGTTTTCACCAACATACCATCGAACAAGCCGCCGCCAAATGTTGTCTGACCCACCGTTGCTGCTATAGTAGCTGCATCTGTTCTGCCGGAAAGGTAAATGTCATTAGTTGAAGTGCGAACCACCTTGTAAGCTATTTCATTAGATACGCCGCCTATTACCCAGTCGTAGACGAGGGCACCTGCTGTAGTGAATTTACCAAGGAGGAAATCCTGGTCAGCAAGGATTTCACTATAGCCGGCAAACACCAGGTCAGTACCATTGTACTGTACACTCCAGCCAACGTCGTTAGCTGCAGTTCCATAGAAAGTAGACCAAACTAATAAACCTGCATCAGTTACTTTGAAAAGGAAAGCGTCATAGCCACCAGCGTTAGTTAGCTGAAAGGCACCGAGGGTTGCCATGTTGGTAGTACTACTAGTGTAGCCTATCCAGTACTGGTTGCCGGAGGCGTCGTATGTTACAGACTTAACTTCTTCAGTTCCTAAGTCACCGAAGTAGGTACCCCATGTAAGCAGGGGGTCGAGTGTAAGAGTGCCGCTGTAGTTAGCAACATTGAAGCTCAGTACATCACCCTTCAGATTGAAAGAAGAAGTTACCCTGCTTCCGTCGGCCTGGAAGGATACAGGAGCTGCTTCTGTTACAGTGCCCATAGGAGTAGTAGCCAACAGGCTGCCATCTTTGTTTAACTTCAGAGAAGTTGCACCGCTGTATTTCAGTTTGATGTCAGATGGGTTACCGCCGGGACGAACTACGAATTCGTATTCAACCTGGTTGTTCCTCACTAACAGCACCCAGTCGATGTTAGGATAGATATTTTTGTAAGTAATCTTGTTGTAAGATGCAGCAGATATTTCTTTCTGCAGCTGTCCTTTGCTGTTTTTAGCAGTAAAGGTTGACTGATAGTAACGAGTACCGAGGTCTTGCTTTTGCTCTGCTACAACTTGTGCGTTCTTATTGGCATTCAGCAGTTCTACGTCCATGCGGTACATGTCAACCATTGGCGCTTCGATAGTTGCGCCGGCATTCTTACTTGAAAGAAGGCTGCCGCGGAAACTCTGCTGGTTAATAACGCGGCTGAACTGGTAGTGCAGTTGTCCATCGCCGATGAACACTTTCATACCATTACCTCCCACTGAAAACTGGATGTCGGTTCTGCTGTGGTTGTACTGATCTATCACCTGCCCCTTATTTTCCTGGAAGTGTAGATTGTTTTTTACAGCCGTTGTGACTGTATTTTCTTTTGCTGCACACAATAGTGGCAAAGCTCCTGCCAGGAGGCCAAGGAGTAATTTTCTATGCATAAAAAGGGATTTTTTTATTTTTTACAAAGATAGCTTGATATAAGATATATAGATCAGAGGTGGAGCCTCTTCCGCCTGCTTAGACGAGAAAATCAGTCAATTCGTTGGATAGCTATTTTTTTAAATTGGCGATAGCATCTATAATGCAGAGATCGCCTGCGTAGGAGAGTGTATGGACGCCGCGTATGCCAGCCGGAAGCTCTGGCCTGATAAGGCTTCCAGGCTGCTCTTCATATTCTGTTTCACTAAGCTTTGTTACGCGGTTAATAGAAATACCCCAGCCATACCAGGGTGCGCATATTTGCGAAGGCCTATACAAAGAACCATTGTGAATGTAAAGCGGACCAGCGGGGCGGGCTCGCCTTACATCGGATACAACAGGATTTTGCGGGTGTGCAACTAATTCGGAGTTAATAATATCGTCGGTGTAAAAAATAGATAGTTCATCGAGCAACAAAGATCCGGCAACTTCTTCCACACAGGTGAAGAGCCACCAGCGGCCTTTGTGGTAAATGACTGTAGAATCTGCTGCAGAAATATTTTTAATTAAGGTTCTTTTTAATTCCCATTTGTGAGGAAACTCTACGCACTCATATAAATCGATGGTGCGGTTTTCGGAAGTTTCGGGGATCATGTACCATTTGTCCCCGACCTGGAAAACAAAGGGGTAGGATAGATGGTATGGTTTATCAAGAATTGGCTGTGCGGGAGTAAAGCTTCCGTCTTCGTTCTGAGTTATTACTGAAATCCGCCCCCGGCCCGTGGCATAAACGTATTCCTCGAAGAAAATGTAATTGGTGTTGTTCTTTTTGACAACCATTGGGTCGGCCCAGAAGAAGCCGCGAGGGGCTTGCAGCTTTTTGAAGTCGCGCAAGTCGATTTTCCTGCCGGGAGGGCAGGCGCTATTGTACATCAGTATCCAGTCCCTCCGGGTGTTCCCTCTTTTGAGCCTGTTGATGACTCGCTTTGCTGTTTTGCTAATGAAGTTGAACGCAAATGAAGTATTAGATAACTCTTTGTCCTCAATTGGGTTAGCGATTATATCGATGTTGTTGAATGCGGCAGGGTCATCGTGCAGCAGCTTCAGCATCCGTGCCGGAAATGCGGCGCTCTTCCAGTAGCAGCGGTTCAGACTTCGCTTCATTGAGGACGGGTCGGTGAGGGAGAAGGACCGGTAGATTATTTTTTCTTCGCCCCCGGCTGTTTTCATTTTCAAACCTGAGGGCAGTATAGGCTTATTCGTCAGGACTTCGTATGCGGCTACCGCATCTTTATTTTCCGTTGATCCGAAGTAGTAAGACAAGATACCATGTGGGGGTAGGCTGAGCAAGCTGTTGCTAATGGGAGCTTCGCTGAGATCGAGAATTACATCTAATTCCTTTATTGCTGCCGATGAAGTATCGACAACGGGAGTGTTTTTTACAAGGCTTGATACGTCTTGAAGCCGGGTAGCATCAGGCGCCTGGAGTTGCTTTTTGTTGTCGTAACTTTTGAAGAGCGAAAGGAGGAAGGGCAGGGGTTTGGAGGGAGGAGGCGGATTGAGGATAAGAACACTGAGGTGGGTATGGTCGGAGTTTAAGACCGAGTTAATTACCTGCGATTGCCACGCGGGCACCAACAAATCGTTGATAACGATACCAAGCCGGAGTTTAGCCATAACCAAGATACAGCGTAAAAGAATACAATTTTGCCGATAATTTGCACATCGGCCCGCAAGCTTAACGGATTATTGACTTTGATTTACATTATATGTATTTTGTAAGTGTGTTTCTCAATAATATACCCCTAAAATTGCCGGCAATGTTAAGAGCTATTTCATTTTGTTTGATTTCAATGCTGACCTGTGCAACCGATACCCTTTTTGCACAGGAAAATAAGCCGACCAGCGGCACGGATGTTATTGTAAGTCCGACCAGCGGCAACTATTATAGCCAGGCCCGTGTGTCAGTAAGCTACGACAGTACCATATATATAGGCCGCCTTTACAGGGCCGGCGGCCCCGGAAGCCCTCAAAACATGGAGGTACTTAAGACAACCGACTATGGCCAGAACTTTACAGTAGCGACGAGCGCTGCTGTTACAGGATCGACCCGGTATTCCAATATGGATATAATAACCGCCGGCGCCGGCCCCGGAAACTTTAGATTGTTTGTAGCCTACTCTACCTATGATACGGCAACCGACAACGTCGTTTTAAGACTAGACACACTGGACGAAAATGGTAATGGAGGGGCTATGATAAATGAGCTGTATGTACAAACGAATAATCCGTTCTTCAGGGGAGTTGAGTCAATTAGTCTTGCGACAGACTGGCGTGAGCCCGCAGCCAGTTCCTCATCGTTTGCTGTGACGATGGCTGTAGCGAAAGTGGGGCCGATATTTGATTCAGTAGTTGTTTTTACCAGCTCAACTGAAGGGCCGGGCTATACGAGGCAGCCGCTGCAAACACGTTGAACTACATAAAAAATGTAAGTGTATCTCTAGGAACAAACCAGCACAGCGATACGGCAATTGCCTGTGTGGCCTGGGATGAATATGGTGTTTTGCCAGATGAGTATGGCGCGATAAGATGCCGGTATGTAAATGCCGCGAATGGAGCGGATGTGCCGCTTAACCAGGGGGTGCTGGATGCGGCGGCTGACGTCAATATTTACAGGAAGCCTTGTGTTATAATGTCAGGGAATACCAGCCAGTCGGAGGCAGGACCGGGGACGAGCGATCTGAGGACAGCCATAACTTTTGAGTATAATAACGGGTTGCAGGCAGGGGTGCGGGGAGTAATAAACGATAGCGTATTAACAGGACAGGTGACCTTTATGAGCCCCTATTATTTTTCTGCACCGGGCACCTTGATAGAACCGCATGGGGTATATGACAATCTTGCCGACACTTTCAGGATGACCTATTACGATACAACCGGCAAGACCCTTGTGTATGACAGGAAAGCGGCCAATTCGACTGCGACCACCGACTTCAGCAATATTAATCCTAATTATCGCGACGCTACAGGAGCAATGGAACTACCCGTGGCGCCGCGTATGGACTTCAGCCCGGCAAATAATATGGCGGTTCTTGTGTGGAATGATAATGGCTTAACCATGCTGGATACCCAGTACGTAGTTCAGCCGCTTTTCGTTAATGCTGTAGCAACCTCCACCGGGTATGAGCTTTATCCCAATCCGTCAGTGGGTACAATTAATTGTTCGTTTGCGGCAGCTGCAGAAGAACTGGCTGTTTTATCGGTATGCGATATACGTGGTGCAGAGCTGATTCGCAGAGATATTAGCATCCGGGCAGGTAGCAATACAGTAGCAATTGCAGCGGGGGATCTGCCTGCGGGTAATTACATATTGAAAATAAGGGGGTCCCTCTCCAACGTTTGCGGCAAGTTTAGCATTTGCGACTAGCGGATGCAGTGAGAAGCGGATTTTTAAGATTAATTTAGTCCGACTTGAATATTATGCGCTTCCTTGCACTTGTCTTAGTTGCTCTCTTTCCTTTTTCCTGTCTTCGGGCACAGGACGACGTGCGTCTTGCTATAAAAGAGCATATTAATAAGCTTTCGGCGACGAGTATGGAAGGCAGGGGCTATGTAAACAAAGGAGCGGAGAAAGCGGCCCTTTATATCCAGGCTCGTTTCAGGGATATGGCATTAGCTCCTGTTAATCCCGATGGAACTTTTGTGCAGTTCTACAATTTCAGAGTAAACACTTTTCCCGGAGCGATGCAGCTGCGCATAAAAGATAAAATGCTGATACCTGGGTATGACTACCTGGTGGATGCGATGAGCAGCAGCTGTAATATGCAGGAAGTGAAGGTGACCACGATTAACCTGGACAGGGTGAAGGATTCGACGAAGTGGGAAGAAATGAAGGGTTCGTTTAGTGCGAACAAAGTCTACTACCTACGGAATGCAGATAGTTTTTGTAAGAGATTTTCGATACCCTTCAGGAAGCTGGCGCAGACATTGCCGGAGGCCTGCTTTATTATTCCCGTGCATGGTAAGATGACCTGGACAGTGGGAACAGATACTATAGCCCCTACTGTTTTTTATGTGCAGGACACAGTGCTGCCGCGAAAGCTGAAAAAAGTATCGGTGAATGTAAAGTCCATATTGCAGAATGAATACAGGAATGCCAATATGCTGGCCTGTGTCCCCGGGGAGATAAAAGATACATTTATTGTTTTCTCTGCGCACTATGATCACCTGGGACGCATGGGATCGGCTGTCTTTCCCGGGGCGAGCGACAATGCCAGTGGCACTGCCATGATGCTTTACCTGGCCAAATATTTTTCGAAGCATCCGCAGCGATATTCTATAGCCTTTATAGGGTTTAGCGGTGAGGAGGCGGGACTAAAGGGTTCGGATTACTTTGTAAAAAATCCGCTTATTCCGCTGAGCAATATTAAATTCCTGACCAACCTGGATATAATGGGAGATGCTAAAGATGGAATTACCGTGGTGAATGGAACTGAGTATCCTGAGCAGTTCCGGATGTTGAAGGATATAAATGAAGAAAAGGGCTACCTGCCCGAGATAAAAAGCCGCGGAAAGGCTGCTAACAGTGATCATTACCACTTTTCGGAGGCAGGAGTGCCTGCGATATTTATTTACTCAAACGGGGGTAAAGGGTATTATCATGATATCTTTGACAAGGCCTCAGAGATCGGCATGACAAACATTGTAAATGTGTCGAAACTGCTGATAGAGTTTACAGACAGGTTAAACCAAAAATGATTTGCTATTTTTAGGCAAATTATATCCTGATGAAACAATTACTTGGCGTACTATGCCTTTCTGCTATACTCTTGTTTTCCTGCCAGGGAGGTAGTGAAAATAAAGCTAACACCACGCAAGAAGAGGCGGAACAATTCATCAATAAATACACAGAACAGTATGTGAAGCTGTACACGGCAGCCTCTGAAGCACAGTGGAACAATAACACAGTGATGAAGGAAGGGGATAGCAGCCTGAGATTGGCTGCAGAGAAAGCTGACCAGGCTATGGCGGAATTTACCGGTAGCAGGGAGAATATAGAAACTGCCAAGAGACTACTGCAAAAAAGGAACGAGCTGAGCACTATACAACAAAAGCAACTGGAGGTGATACTGTATGCTGCGGCCAATAACCCGCAAACAATAGCCGATATAGTAAAGAAGAGAATAAAGGCGGAGAATGAGCAAACACAAAAGCTCTATACCTTTCAATACATGATAGATGGCAAGAAGGTGACGACCAATGATATAGACGAAGTGCTGCGCAGCGAAACGGATGTAACTAAAAGACTGACTGCCTGGGAAGCGAGCAAGGAGGTGGGTAAAGGACTGAAGACCGGACTGGTGAACCTGCGCGACCTGCGCAACCAAACGGTGCAGGAACTGGGTTATCACGATTATTTTACCTACCAGGTATCGGATTATGGTATGAAGTCGGAAGAAATGATGCAAACCATGGACAGGCTGATAAAGGAACTCTATCCGCTGTACCGCGAACTGCATACATGGATGCGCTATGAGCTGGCAGGAAAATTCGGATCGAGCGAAGTGCCGGCCTATATACCAGCGCACTGGCTACCTAACCGCTGGGGACAGGACTGGAGTTCGACTGTTACCGTACAGGGAATTAACCTGGATAGCGTGCTGAAAGTGAAGGGCGCCAGGTTTATAACAGAAGATGCTGAAGATATGTATGTGAGCCTGGGCTTCCCGAAGTTGCCACAGGTGTTTTGGGATAAGTCGAGCTTGTATCCATATCCGGCTGATTCGGTGGTAAAGAAAAACAACCATGCATCGGCCTGGCATATAGACCTCAACAACGATGTACGCAGCCTGATGAGCATAGAACCCAATTCTGAGTGGTTTGAAACAGCGCACCATGAGTTGGGGCACATCTATTATTATATGACCTATACTAATAGCAACGTGCCACCGCTACTGCGCCAGGGCGCCAACCGCGCATACCATGAAGCGATAGGCAGCATGATGGGACTGGCTGCGATGCAAAAGCCCTTCCTGGCGGGACGCGGGTTGATCGCTTCGAATACCAAAACAGACAGTATACAATCGCTGCTGAAAGAAGCACTGAATACAGTGGTTTTTATCTTTTTCTCGTCAGGAACTATGAGTAATTTTGAAAAGGCGCTGTATGTTGATAATCTCCCTGCTGATCAATTCAATAAAAAATGGTGGGAGCTGGCGAAGAAATACCAGGGTATAGTTCCGCCGTTTGAGCGTGGGGAAGAGTTTTGCGATGCAGCCACTAAAACACATATTAACGATGACGCGGCGCAGTATTATGACTATGCGCTCTCTTATGTGATACTCTACCAACTCCACAACCATATAGCCAAAAATATCCTGAAGCAAGACCCAAGAGCTACCGATTACTACGGTAAGAAGGAAATAGGGGACTTCCTGCGTACGATAATGAAGCCGGGTTCTTCCAGGGACTGGAGAAAAGTGCTTAAGGAGTCGACAGGTGATGACCTGAATGCGAAGGCTATGCTGGAGTATTTTGATCCGCTTGTTAACTGGCTGAAAGAACAGAATAGTGGAAGGGGTTATACTTTGCCTGCAAGCATCTGACAATCACTTATTTGTAATAACAAGCAGATAACAGAGATAATTTCACATAACCTTTATTTTTGGAACTATAATTTAGGCCCTTGGAATTTGTCCTCAACAATCCATATTTAGAAAAGGTAGCCCATTCGCGGAGAGGGGAGTTACGTTATGAGGATATACGAATGGCTAAGAAGATTACTATAATTTGTAATTCTTACCCACCTGAGAAGGGGGCTGCACCTACACGCATCAACAACCTTGCAAAAATGCTTACGGCCAGGGGGCACGTTGTGGAGGTGATCACCTGTATGCCTAACTACCCCGTAGGAAAAATATTCCCTTCGTTCCGAGGTAAACTGATACAAAAAGAAAAGGCCAATAATATTAAGATCAACCGACTATGGCTGTATCCTTCTAATTCGAAAAATCCTTTGAAACGTATAGCAAGCATGTTCAGCTATACATTTTCGCTTTATTTCTTTGCCTTGCCCAAACTATTTATTCAACGACCGGACATGGTGATCGTGAGTTCGCCGCCATTTCTTTCGGCCTATGCAGGTATTGTTATCGCCCGCATAATAGGGAGCAAGGCCGTGCTGAATGTAAGCGACCTATGGCCGCGATCGGCACTGGAGCTGGGTGCGATAAAGAAAGGTGTTGTTTATCGCTTCCTGGAAGTGATGGAAAAACGGATGTACAATCTTTCTGATGCTTACATTGGCCAGTCGGATGAAATACTGGAACATATACGCCAGTCGCTAAAAAGCAAGAAGAAAGAGTTTCTTTACAGAAACCTACAGGAAACATCACCATATATACATAAGCCAAGACCTGAGGGCAAAAAGAAAATTGTGTATGCAGGCCTCCTGGGTGTGGCGCAGGGAGTTTACGATGTTTGTGCTAATATCAACTTTGCTGCACTGAAAGTGGAATTTCATATTTATGGCGATGGATACGAAAGGGAAAAGATAGAGCAGCTAATAGCTGACAATCCTGATCGTGGGATATTCTATCATAATTCGATCTCAGCTTCTGAGATGCCGAGGATGCTGAGCGATTTTCACGCGACCATGGTGCCGCTGAAAACGGACCTGCCGGGAGCTGTGCCCTCTAAGATATTTATGGCTATGGCTAACGCTATACCTGTGTTCTTCAGCGGATCGGGTGAAGGGGCCAAAATTGTAAAAGACGGGAAGATAGGCTGGGTGAGTGCACCCTCTGACTTTGCGGCCCTGGAGCAAAATATCCTGAAGCTGGTGGTAATGTCGGATAAGGACTATGACCAGATGAGGGCTAATTGCAAGCTTTTTCGTAAGATCCGGTTTAATAAAGAGACCCAGGATGCAGCCTTTGACCTGTTTTTACAGGGGCTGGAGGAGTAGTGTTTCATTGGGGATGAAAATTTATTGTCAAAAAATCAATTGAAAATCAATAGGTTGCGACGAGTCCCCAAAAAAACTTAATGAATTTTTTGGTGCAATCGGATACTGAATCTACCTTTGCAGTCCCAATTTTAAGGGGCTGTTCGTGTTTTTGGCCATAATTGCCTCCATAAACAGTTGATAATCAATAGAAAAACCAGAAATGAGACACCTTAGTTTTAAAACACAGTCGGCTAACGAAAAGATCGTAAAGCGTGAATGGCATGTAGTGGATGCTACCAACCAAACGCTGGGCCGCATGAGTTCGAGGATCGCTGCAATACTGCGCGGTAAGAACAAAGCCTATTATACACCGCACTTTGATTGTGGTGATTATGTGATCGTTATCAATTCAGGCAAGGCCGTACTGACAGGTACCAAGATGGACGATAAGGAATACCTGACATACTCGGGCTATCCCGGAGGTCAGAAAGCAGAAACTGCTAAAGAACTGATCGGCCGTCGTCCTAACCTGATGATAGAGCGCGCTGTAAAAGGCATGCTGCCTAAGAACCGCCTGGGTCGTGCGATGGTAAAGAAGCTTTTCGTTTACGAAGGCGCTGAGCACCCGCACAAGGCACAGCAACCAAAAGATCTAAAGTTCTAAATAACCCCCAACCCCCTGAAGGGGGCTATTAAATAACTAAAAAAATACCATTCTATATAATGGAAAAACAAAAAAACGCCGTTGGTCGCCGTAAAGAAGCAGTTGCTCGTGTATACCTGAGCAAGGGCACAGGTACCATTACGGTTAATGACAAAGAGTACAGGGAATATTTTCCGATCATGTACCTGCAAAACCAGGTAGAGCTTCCTTTCAAGACTATTGAGTCTGTAAGCTCGTTCGATGTGGTGGTAAACGTACAAGGCGGTGGTCCTAAAGGCCAGGCAGAAGCTATAAAGCTGGGTATTGCCCGTGTATTGTGTGAAGTTAACCCTGAATATCGTCCTGCACTGAAGGCGAAAGGCCTGATGACACGTGATCCACGCTCGGTAGAACGTAAGAAGTTCGGTAAGGCAAAAGCCCGTCGTAGCTTCCAGTTCTCTAAACGTTAATCGCTGGTTTGTATTCTTTATTTATTTAACCGACAAGAAAAAATTAAAATGGAAGATAATAAAAGCCTGCACCAGCAATTACTTGAAGCTGGTGTGCATTTCGGCCACCTGAAGAAGAAGTGGAATCCTAAAATGCTTCCGTACATCTTTGCTGAAAAGAACGGCATCCACATCATCGATCTGAACAAAACTATCGATGGTCTTGATGAAGCTGCCGCAGCACTGAAGTCTATCGCTAAGAGCGGTAAGAAAATAATGTTTGTGGCTACCAAGAAGCAAGCAAAAGAAATAGTTGCTGAAGCTGCTGCAAGAGCAAACATGCCTTTCGTTACTGAACGTTGGTTGGGTGGTATGCTCACTAACTTCCAGACTATCCGCAAGAGCGTGAAGAAGATGCAGAGCATCCAGAAAATGCTGGAGGATGGCACAATGGACAGCGTTACCAAAAAGGAGCGCCTCACACTGAGCCGCAGCAAGGATAAAATGGAAAAAGTACTTGGTGGTATAGCCCAGATGGGCCGTACTCCGGCTGCACTGTTCATGGTTGACATCAGCCACGAGCATATTGCACTGGCAGAAGCCAAGCGTCTTGGTATCACTACCTTCGCGATGGTAGATACTAACAGTGATCCTACCAAGGTTGATTTCGCTATACCATCAAATGACGATGCTACCAAGTCGATAGCTATCGTTACTCAATACCTGACTGCTGCAATACTGGAAGGTTTGCAGGAGCGTGCACAGAATAAGGAATCCGAAGAGGAAACTACCGTAGAAGAATCTGCAGAAAGGACCCGCGGCCTGGAAGTGGAAGAAGAAGACGGTAAAGATGGCGGACGTCGTCGTCGTGGTGCAGGCGCAGGTGCCGGTGCTGGCGCAGGCGCTGGTCGTGGAGCTGGTACAGGTGGCGGTAACCGTGGCGGTGGCAACCGTGGCGGAGCGGGTGGAAATCGTCCAGGTGGCGGTGGAAGCAGGCCAGCTGCTAAGCGTTAATAATTAGCACTTTACAAGCTTACTAGATCATTAAAGCCCCCAACAGGGGCTTTAATGATAAAAATGCGAAATTCGCAGCCTTAATTAATAACCATAAAAAATCATAGGAGATATAACAATGAGTAGTGTAACTATTTCTGCTGCTGATGTAAATAAGCTGCGCCAGCAAACAGGTGCAGGTATGATGGACTGCCGCAAGGCACTGATGGAAAGCGATGGCGACTTTGAAAAGGCGATCGACTACCTGCGTAAAAAAGGCCAGAAGGTAGCTGCTAACCGTAGCGACCGTGAAGCTAAAGAAGGTGTGGTAATAGCAAAGGCAAGCGCTGATAACAAATATGGCGTTATAGTAAACCTGAGCTCTGAAACTGACTTCGTTGCGAAGAATGCTGACTTTATCGCTTTTGCCAACGAACTGGCCGATATAGCCCTGAGCACTAAAGCTGCTACAGTAGAAGACCTGAAAGCTGCCCAAATGAGCGGTGCTACAGTAGCTGATAAACTGCTGGAGCAAGTTGCTAAAATAGGTGAGAAAATAGATGTTATCCGTTACGAATTCGTAACAGGAGAAGCGGTGGTTCCATATATACACGCAGGTTACCGCATAGGTGTTCTCGTGAGCCTGAACAAAGCTGCTAACGAAGCAAACGTAAATGCTGGTAAGGACGTAGCTATGCAGATCGCTGCGATGAACCCACTGGCTGTAGATTCAGACAGCATCTCTGCTGAAATGCTGGAGCGTGAAAAAGCGATAGCTATTGAGCAGGTTCTGGCTGAAGGCAAGACCGGTGATATGGTAGAGAAGATAGCTCAGGGTAAGCTGAACAAGTTCTTCAAAGAGAACACCCTGCTTCCACAAGCTTTCGTAAAGGACAATGGTAAGACCGTAGCTGACTACCTGAAGTCAGTAGAAGGTGACCTGACCGTTACAGGCTTTAAGCGTATAGCTGTAGGATAGTTATTATCTATGGAAAATATAGAAAGACCTGCTTTTGCAGGTCTTTTTCATTTTAAATGTATCAATTCAATGCTGTTTTATTATATTTGATATATAGTTAAACCTCTATGCCGAAAACATTTTATATAACGCTGGCTTTTGTCTTATCTGTTTCGTACAGTTGGGCGCAGTGCACTAACCCTCCACCTCAACCCGGTTCTATCATCGGTTTTGATCCGGTTTGCGCAGGCAGTACTCAAACTTATTATATCTATCCTGTGCCCGGTGCAGATGATTACACCTGGGTGCTACCTTCCGGCTGGACGGGAACGAGTACCAATACGAGCATTACTGTGACAGCGGGCACTGCAGGTGGCTGGATATATGTGTATGCGAATAACCCGTGCGGCACCAGCACAGCACAAGGTTATCTTGCTGAGGTGATGGTAGCAAATGTTACAGCAAACACATCGGCCTCTTTTTGTCCCGGAGGAAGTGTGGTTCTGAATGCAATGGACAATACCGGTACCGGCATCTACTATCAATGGTATAAGGATGGCGTGCAAATAACCGGTGCAACGAATACTACTTATGTTGCCTCCGCAACAGGAAATTATCATGTAACTATAGCCTCTAACAGCTGCCTGGCAACCTCGGGGCCGATGACAGTGACAGTGAACCCTAACCCTGCTGCCCCGACGGCGACTAATAGCAGCCCTACCTGTATTGGTACGATGCTCAACTTCACCGGCGCCTGCAGTACCCCGGGCGTGACCTATAGCTGGACAGGACCGAACAATTTTTCTAATACACAGAATCCTGTAATAGCAGATACTTATCCCGCGGACGGAGGTACTTATACACTTACTGTAACAACCGGGGCTGGATGCTCTGCGAGTGCGACTACTACTGTAGTAACCGAAGAAATACCCGCGGCACCTGCGATTATTGCCGGACCGGATCATATATGTGCCGGAGAAAGTACTACTTACTCAGTAGCAAATGATGTAACTGCAACCCAGTACAACTGGTCTATACCCAACAGCTGGACCGGCGCCAGCACAACGAACAGTATAGCGGTGACGGCTGGTAGTGCAGGAGGAACCGTAAGTGTATCGGCTGAAAACGCCTGTGGAGCAAGTACTGGTGCATCGCTGAACGTAATTATAAATCCTCAACCCAATCCTATTGTAGTCCAATCGGGTAACACGCTAAGCACTACCACAACCTTCAGTACTTATCAGTGGTACCTGGGCCAGAGCCCGATAGCCGGCGCTACCAATCAAAGTTTTACTCCTACACAAAGTGGTTCTTACTTTGTTTTTGTTCTTAACTCGTACGGATGCAGTGCTCAATCACCGGCGTTTACCTATACGCCTGTAAGTGTAAACAATGTAACGGCCGAAACCAGTCTTCAACTTTATCCCAGTCCGAACAATGGTAATTTCATGGTTAGCGGTCTTGGTACGTTTGAAGGCAGCGTATTAGTGCAGGTTGCAGACATAACCGGACGTATAATTCATGCAGAGGAAAAAGCTTTGAGCAGCGGCGTAATAAAAGTGAGTATGGATTCCTCGCTTCCTGCGGGCGTTTATACGTTAAGATTAGTTTCTGAAAAGAAGGCAGTGAGTGTTCCTTTTGTAAAGGAATAGCAACATATATTCATTAAAGAAGTGTCCCACACCGCCAGGTATAGGACACTTCTTTTTTTATTGTTGTGTAGTGTCTGTTTCGGGATCCAGCCGCCAGTTCTTTTCATTAAGGTGAGTGACTGTGACGGGTATGTTGTACTGATTGCTGAGGTATGCTGCAAGTTGCTCGGCAGCATATACTGAGCGATGCTGGCCGCCGGTGCAGCCAAATGCTACGCTCAGGTGCTCAAAGCCACGCGCGACGTAATCGTCTACATTGATAGATACTATAGAATAGATATGCTGCAGGTATTCATTCATCCTTGTGTCTTCCTGCAGAAACTCCTGTACTTCTATATCGTGGCCTGTAAGATGTTTGTAAGCTTTATACCTGCCGGGATTCAGGATGCCGCGGCAATCGAACACAAAGCCACCGCCGTGCCCGCTCTTGTCCTTAGGCACGCCACTTTTATATGAAAAGCTCGCTATCTGCACCAGCAGGTTAGCGTTCTGTTCGCGCTTTTCGTTTACATACTTAGCCTGCATTTCGGGGGTGCAAAGCTGTTCCAGTAATTTCCTGAGTTGCGGATATGTTTGCAGTTGCGGATTATCCGAAAGAAAAGTCTCCAGGTTTTTCAGCGCCGGACCAATGCTACTTTTGAAATGTGGCTTGTGCTCCAATAGTCCCCTGAATCCATAAGCACCTAATACCTGCAACAGCCGAAGCAATACGAACTGCGCATAGCCGCGACGGAAATGTATTTCGTCCATGCGAGGTACCGGTAGGCTATTGAGGGTGGCTACGTAGCCGTTTATCAGGTCTTCCTTCCATGCAGTAGGCAGCTGTGCTTTGGCCTGCCATAGTAAAGATGCCAAGTCGTACTGGGGCGGCCCCTGCATGCTGCCCTGGTAGTCTATCAGGTAAACCTTGCCATCGTGCAGCATAATATTACGGCTCTGGAAGTCGCGGTACATGAGCATTTGCGGCTGCATGCGTCCCAGTTCCTTGCTCATTTGCTCCATTTCCCCCATCACCTCGGCCCTGTCGTATGGGATGCGTTGCAGGTCGGCGAAATAATATTTAAAATACAGGAGATCGGCCATAATGGCTTTCTCGTCAAACTGCTTAGTGCTGAAGCATTGATCGAAGTTACATTCGCGTCCTGCTATCCATTGAGCTTTCGCCAGTTGTTCCAGTGACTTATGAAAGTGCTTGCGCACGTCTTCAGTGTGACCGTCTTTCATCAGTACGCTAAAGAGCGTAGTGTTGCCCAGGTCTTGCTGCAGGTAACTGCGCCTGTCTTTGCTGATGCCATAGACCTCAGGCACATTGATCTCGTGCTTGCGGAACAGTTCTGTGAAATAGAAATAGGAGTTGTTTTCAGCTACATTGATGTTATGAGTGCCTATAGCGGTTTTTTTCTTGTTGCTGAGGCGATAATATCTCCTGTCGGAGCCTGAAACAGGCAAGAGGTCTATTTTATCAGGTTTAACCTTGAAATGTTCTTCGAATAATTTCTCCAAAGTGCTGATCACTTCGGCTGATGATCTGGTGTATGTCATTGTTGTTTCTTCGGGTATTCAAATAAAAATACTTTCTTCTTTGCATTGGCGAACATTTCCCAATGTTCCAGGTCTATTTCTGCACCGACCATTCCGCAGGTGGGCATGTTATCGATGCTGAATTCTCCGGATAACTCGTTTACAAATTGAGTGATGCCGGGATTGTGAGCAACGATGAAAACAGTTTTCACCTCATCTTTTACCTCGTACAGTGTTTCTTCAAACACCTGCGGAATGCAGTGATAGAGCTTATCTACCCACAGTATCTTATCAGTATCGTAGCCCAGTTCCTTAGCTACCTTCTTCGCTGTTTGTTTTGCTCTCTTTGCCGGGCTCGCTATTATTAGATCAGGGGTTACGCCCATTTTCTTCAGTCTTTCGCCCATCATAGGTGCATCATGCTCACCTCTTTCGTTGAGCGGCCTTTCAAAGTCACTTTGAAGCGGATTAGACCAGCTCGATTTCGCATGGCGTATCATTACCAGCCTTCTTTTCATACTCACTGTTTCTTATAATATTTTAATCTCAGATCATTACCATCAAATACCGCATAGCTGTCGTAGCGGATCCAGTCCCCGAGGTTGATGTATTTGCTATTCTCTTGTAGTTGATATTCTACTGCAATGTGCCGGTGTCCGAAGATGAAGTAATCAACATGTTCGGTCTTTAGCTTTTCATAGGCAAACTGTACTAACCATTCTTTGTCGGGCCCCAGGAATTTTTCTTCTTCTCCGTCCACGTGCTTAGGGCCCAGCCTGCTGAGCCAGCCCGCCACGCCAACGCCTGTATCGGGGTGCAGTCTGCGGTATAGCCACTGTGATACAGGATTGCGCAATACTCTTTTCAGCATCTTGTACCCCAGGTCGCCGGGACCGAGACCATCACCATGAGCAATGTAAAATTTCTTTCCATTAAAGTTCCGCACTATAGGGTTGTGATGGACCGGGATGTTTAGCTCCTGTTCAAAATACCCTCGCATCCAAAGGTCATGATTGCCGGTGAAGACTTCAATATGTATGCCCGCATCGCTCAGCTCTGCCAGCTTACCCAGGAACCGTGTATGGCCCTTGGGTACCACATTCTTATACTCAAACCATACATCGAAAAGATCACCAACAAGATATATTTCGTGGGCATCATGCTTTATCTCATCCAACCATGAGCAGAAACGTTTCTCACGTGCCAGGCTGCTTTCGCGGTCGGGGATGCCGAGATGAAGATCGGAGGCGAAGTAGACTTTTTTACCTTCTGGCAGGTCCATGCGGATATGGGGAAGATGGATGGGCAAATCTAGCATAAATAACCTTAAATGGGCTTTAAATATTGTAGTTTTATATGGATGAAAGGCTTCCTATTCATTTTGTCGTGCCTTTATACCATTTCTGTTCTTGGTCAATCAGGACGGAGAGAATTCAATATACCTAACAGCTATTTTGGAGTTTCGGAATATAGAGATCATCAAAAGCTGATGAATCAATTGCAATTGCCAGATCTGTATTTTGCAAAGAACAGTTTCAGATTTAGGTATCGTCAACAAAGGTCTATAGTTGAAATATGGTCTGAAGATAATATCCATTATGAAGGCAGAATGGTTCTATTCCTCACGAGAGATCACTACAAGAGATCCCAGATTACAAAAAGGGAGGTGATGTACGAATACGTTCGGTTAGACTCTGTTATCGTCTCAAAGTTGTTGAAGGAAATTAGTGAGAGCGAAATTTTGAAAGTTGAAACCGATGAGCATGTTAATGGGTGGAGATACTCCGATAATGTACCATTGCTTTTAAGTTGTGGTAGCTGGAGCTATTATCTTGAACATACAGGTTCTGGCGAATATTATTTTAAGACCTTCGCGGTTCCTGAACAGTATACTGCCACAAAAGAAGCTATTTTAGTTAGCGGTTTCACGAAAAAGTTAAATTCCATCGTTAGTCTTGATACTAGGTTTGAGGCTTTTTTTAATTTGTTACCGAAAGGCGTATATAATTTCGATGTAATTCTGGTCCAAAAGCTTAACGGAACAAAGCGACTAGCAAACGAGCTAGTTTCTAGGGTGATAGTCAAAGAAATTGATTG
>CAMPKR010000009.1 GCA_946887345.1 uncultured Bacteroidota bacterium
GCCAATGCACAGGTATATATAGATAATAACCGCCTGCTTCATGTAAAGGTGATACAGCGTGTACCGGTTGCGAGGATCTTTGAAGAAAATGGCAGAAGCTACTACATAGATGGCACTATGAGCATCATGCCTGTGTCTGACAGGTACACTTACTATACCACAATTGTTACCGGGGTGCCGCGCCTGAGTAATGACAGCACAGGTAAGTCGCTGATGGCCCAGGTGGCCTTTATGGTAAAACGCATAGAGCAGGATACTTTCTGGAGTGCACAGGTGTCTCAAATTATTATGTCGGCTAATAGGACATTTGAGATAGTTCCTGTCTTGGGTAACCAGAGAATATTGCTGGGCGATACTGCCAGGCTTGATGAAAAACTGGATAATCTTTTCGCTTTCTACAAGAAGATCATGAAGCGCATAGGTTGGGACAGGTATGAAGTGATAGACTTGAGGTATAAGGATCAGATAGTTGCTTCACCTGCATTGCAATGGAAAGTGCCGAAAGAAACCCTCGATGGCATGCAGTGGGTAGAAACGATAAAAGCCAAAGCTGCCTATAATAAGAATGTTTTCACTATGGACAGCAACAATGTAGGAGTAGTGAACAGGCAACCTGTAATGATGGCATCCACCGCCCCAATACAGCCAACCCTGGTAGTAGGCAATAGCAAGGCAGCTGCTCATGGTGCAAAGGCGAAAGCTGAGGAAGATACACCTGTTGCTAAACCGGAAGCAAAACTCCAGGTAAAAGGCGGGCATAAGCCCGTTCCGGCGGCAAAAACTCTGGTAGTAAAGAAACTGGAGAAGCCAAATACGACGAAGGCAGCTGCTAAGCCTGTTGAAAAAAAGGACGTAAAAAAGACGACCACAATAGCTTCTAAACCGGCTGAAAAGAAAGACATTAAGAAGGTGACCGCAAAGCCAATAGAAAGGAAAGATGCGGAAGCAAAAAAGACCGATAAAACAAGGAACCTGGTAACGGCCAAAAAGAAAGAAGTAAAAAAAGAGCCGAAAAAGGAAACTAAGAAAAAAGAAGCAAATGCTAAGACAAAAAAGGAAGTAAGAAAGGAAGATCGTAAGCAGAAGAAAGAAGACAAAAAGACGAAACAAGAAACGAAAGCAAAGCCAAAGACAACAACGAGTACAAAAGATCAGAAAAACGCTAAATACTTATATAATAGTAACAATCACTAACCTGCAAAAGTGAACGCAATATGAACAGAAAAGAACAACCAATCATTGTAGGGCTGGACATCGGTACCACCAAGGTGGTTGCCATTGCCGGCCGGAAGAATGAATTCGGCAAGCTGGAGATTCTCGGCTTTGGCCGTGCTGAGTCCGCAGGAGTCAGCCACGGTGTGGTCATGAATATAGAGCAATGTATCCGCTCTATAGAACAGGCCATCGAAAAATGCCTGCTCTCTAACCCCAACCTGGAAATAAAAGAGGTCTATGTTGGGATAGCGGGCCAGCACATTAAGAGTTTGCAAACACGTGGAGACCGTGTTCGCACCAATATCGAGGAAGAGATCAACAAGGCAGACATCGACCTGCTGGTTCGCGACCAGTACAGGACCTACATTCCCGCCGGTGACCAGATCATCGATATCATTCCGCAGGATTATACGGTGGACAGTACCCCCGCTGTGTTAGATCCTATCGGCATGAGCGGTGTGAAGATCGGCGCTAACTTCCACATCATCACAGGTGACAGGAACGCTATCCGCAACATCAAGCGTTGCGTCGATAAGTCGAATCTGAACACCCGTGACCTCGTTCTTCAGCCGCTGGCATCAGCTGCTGCCGTAATGAACGATGAAGACCTGGAAGCAGGCGTTGCAATCGTTGACATAGGTGGTGGTACTACCGATATGGCAGTATTCTTCGATGGAATACTGAAGCATACAGCGGTGATACCTTACGCAGGTGTTAACATCACCAACGACATTCGCAACGGACTTGGTGTACTGCGCGCGCAGGCTGAGCAAATGAAAGTACAATTTGGTACTGCACTCGCCGATGAAGCAAACGCGAACGCTTACATCACTATTCCCGGCCTTCGCGGATTGCCACCAAAGGAAATATCTGTAAAAAATCTGGCACACATCATCCAGGCTCGTATGCAGGAGATAATGGATTATGTAGTGTATCATTTAAAGCAGGTAGACCTGGATAAGAAGCTCTATGGCGGTATTATTCTCACCGGTGGTGGTGCCCAACTGAAGCATATCATACAACTGACAGAATATATTACAGGCCTTGGCGCCCGTATAGGTTATCCTAACGAACACCTGGCAGGTGGCCACGCGGATCAACTGATGAACCCCATGTACTCTACATGTATAGGTTTGATATTACGTGGTTATCACGATTACGAGAACGGTCGCATGCGTTTTGTAGGCGAGGGCGGCAATATCATTCACAATAGCTTCGACGAGCCGATCAGCCTCGCTACCATCAGCACCTCTGAAACGCCTGCAGCACATTCTGCTCCCGTTATAGAGGATGAACCTGTTACAGAAGAAGAGCGCAAGAGGAAGGAAGGCCTGAGAGCGAAGAAGTTTACCAACCTCTTCGATGGCCTGAAAGGCAAGTTTATGCGTCTCTTTGAAGAAGAGGAAGAAGACAGGATAATTGATTAATAAAACAAAGACAAAACAATTTTACCATTCGCAACTTTTAATAAAACATTTACTAACCCCCACAATAATAATCGTATGATACATTTTGAAATTCCCAAAAATCAGTCATCTATCATTAAGGTGATAGGTGTAGGTGGCGGCGGAAGTAATGCCGTTAATTACATGTACAATCTTGGCATTGACGGAGTAGACTTCGTAATCTGTAACACAGACTCGCAAGCATTGGCTTTGAGTCCTGTGCCTAATAAAATACAACTTGGTCCGCACCTTACACAAGGCCTGGGTGCAGGTGCAAATCCTGAGATAGGCAAACAAGCCTCTGAAGAGAGTAATGAAGACATTTCTAAAATACTGAAGGTAAACACACGCATGGCCTTTGTTACTGCCGGTATGGGCGGTGGTACAGGTACTGGCGGAGCTCCTGTGGTGGCTAAAATATGCCGCGACCTGGGTATCCTTACGGTCGGTATTGTTACTATGCCTTTCACTTACGAAGGTCGCAAGCGTATGAAGCAGGCGCAGGAAGGTATAGACCGCATGCGTGAGCATGTAGATACCGTGCTGATCATCTCCAACGATAAGCTTCGTCAGCAGTTTGGCAACCTGCCATTCACGCAGGCTTTTGCTAAAGCCGATGACATACTGGCTACGGCCGCCAAATGTATCACCGACGTGATCACTACCACCGGTCAGATAAACGTTGACTTTGCTGATGTATGCACAGTAATGCGCAATGGCGGTGTCGCTATACTGGGCAATGCCGTAGTGAGTGGTGAGAACCGTGCCGAAAATGCCGTAGAACAAGCGCTGAATTCACCGCTGCTGAACGACAGTGATATCCGCGGTGCAAAATGGATACTGCTGAACATCAATTCTGCCGCCGGAGAGTTTGAACACACAATGGACGAAGCAGAAGCTATACAGGCTTATGTACAGCAGCAGGCCGGGGACAATTGCGATGTAATACTTGGTATGGGTCACGATCCTAATCTTGGAGACAAGATATCTGTTACTATTATAGCTACAGGTTTCAATCACAGGGAATTCACTCCTGAACCAATGAAGAGCAATGAGCCTGAAAAGATCGTTGTAGCTCTCGGCGCAGAAGGAAAGGTCAATACTGTAATGAATACTCCGGTAGCTGCCACTACGGCTGAAACTTTCCATAGGGTAGAGGATAGGGTAGACGAAATGGCTCCTACACTGGTAGAAGCTCCTGTGAGCAGCAACGCCTTCGATCCTAAGCCTGCTTTCCCCGTAAAGGTAGAAGCAAAGACTGAAGAGAATGTAGAGCGCTTTGTGCTGAAGATGGATACAGACGAGCAGGCGCCTTTGGTAATGAACAATGAGGTGACCAATTTCAACGTTGCACCAGCGGAGCTTCCACAGGAAGAAGAACATGAAGAAGAGGTAGCAGACCTTCCTCCTATGCAGATGGTAATAAAAGATACACCTCTCGATATACCAACCAAAATAGGCAGCCACGTACTCACCGAGCACGAGCTGGAAGAAAAAAGGCGCTTTGAGGAGCAAAAGCAAGCACTGGAGGACAGAGCTGAACGCCTCCGTAAAATGAGCTTTAATATAAAAGGTACAGAAAGCGCAGACGAGCTCGAAAACGTTCCTGCATACATGCGCCAGAATGTAAACCTTGATAATTCAGTTGCATCCGTTAATAATTTCTACAGCAACTATAGCGTAGGTACTAACGAAGATCAGCAACAAGTACAGGCTTCTATCCAAACCATCAACACATTCCTTGATGGCAAGAAGCCCGATTAACCACGGTCTCTTTTGTTTATAATTTCATATTGCGTACAGCTCCCCCTTTCCAGGGGGAGCTCTGATTTAAAGCCCTTCCGCTCTCCGCTCCGTTTCCCGCTCTCTCGTAATTTGTAGTTTTATCTTAAGTTCCTTTTAACACTCATCGCCAAAATTCTGGCACGCCGTTCGCATTATACCCATCAAAGACTAAAACAGAAGGTTATGAGAAAGACAATAATGATGGCAGCAATTGCAGGATTGATGATGATTGGCAGCACAGCAGATGCGCAGGTAAGGCATAGAGCAGACCGCCGTGCAGTAATAGCGCACAACGCAGGCTACAGTCCCAGGGAGATGAGGCAGATAAATTTTGCTAAAAAGCAGCTGCAACGGGAGATCATAATGGCAAAAGCTGATGGTATGGTTACTTTCCGTGAACAGCGTGCTATCGATCGCAAAAAGAGGGATTTGAACAGGATGATGTACATAAGTAGAAATAATATGATGGTTAGACGATAGGATTTTGGGTTTCATAGGTGATGAGTTGATTTTAGTTTAACCCTGCGTTCGCGCGGGGTTTTTCTTTTTTTGTTAGCTTTTATAAAGCATTGATTTTGTATGGTTTATAAAAAAATGTGAAAATGACCCTAACATTTTTTGTGAAAACCTCGTCTATCTACGAAAGGGGCACCCCGAAAACTGCCCCTTTTACACAATAAAAAGACAAATACATCTGTTTTAACATTTTTGCAACAGCTAGATTAAGACAGATATATAACTTTAAACAAAATTTCAACCACTCCGCTTATTGCAGAAACTTCTACTTTAAAACATTTGCTTAGATATGGCGTAACTGTACGTTATCTAAAAAAGGTAGAAAGTATATGCAACTCACCCACCAGATCCCGGATGCCGAACTGATCAGCGCTTTCCTGCAAGGAAATGAGCAGGCTTTAGAGCCATTGATCCACAAACACAAAGACAAGATATATACCGCCGTGTATATGCTCGTGAAGGACAAGTATGTCGCCGAAGACATCTTCCAGGAAACATTTCTGAAGATCATCAAAACAATGCGCGATGGTAAATATTCCGAGCAGGGAAAATTCCTGCCCTGGGCTATTCGTGTAGCGCACAACCTCTGTATGGACCACTTCCGCCGCACACGCAAGGATATTCCTGTTACGCTTGCCGATGGCAGGGATATATCCGAGGTATTCCAACTTACAGTTGGCAATCATTCTGAACGTATTGAGCAGAGGCAAACCAACGCCGGCCTTCGCAAGCTGATAGAAATGCTGCCTGAAGACCAGCGTGAGGTAATAGTGCTTCGCATGTATGCTGATCTTAGTTTTAAAGAGATTGCAGACATTACTTCGGTTAGCATCAATACCGCCCTCGGCCGTATGCGCTATGGTCTCATTAACCTGCGCAAGATGATCACCGAAAAGCAGATGGTATTGCGCTAATGGCAGCCTTTTGCTTAATTTGCCGCCATGGCAACTGTTGCGCAATTCTTTTTTGAAGCTGACTTGGTAAAGGGTGAGACCGTGCAGCTGGATGAGCAAACCGCCAGGCACATAGTACAGGTTTTAAGAAAACAAACAGGAGATATTATAAGGCTAAGCAATGGCAAAGGCTACATAGCCCACGCTACAATAGCCGAAACAAGCAAGAAGAAGTGCACTGTTAGTATCGATGGTGTGCTTTTTTTTGAGGAGCGTAGGCCCGCTTTACACTTAGCCGTTGCTTTCACCAAAAACTCCAGCCGGAACGAGTGGTTGCTGGAAAAAGCTACGGAACTGGGAGTAAAAAGTATTATCCCGCTGGCTACCACCCGTACGGAAAAAGAGCATATCCGCTATGAGCGGGCACGCACCATACTGGTATCTGCCATGCTGCAATCGCAGGCCGCTTATTTACCGGAACTCTGCAGTAAGCCTGTAGCTCTTAAAGAACTGCTAAATATGCATGCTCCAGTGCCTCAAAAGTTGCTGGCGCATTGTATAGATGGCAAAGAAAAAGAAACTTTGCATAAGGCTATGAAGCCCGGCGTAGACACAATAGCCCTCATAGGACCGGAGGGCGACTTCACTGCTGAAGAAGTAGAGTTTTGCGAAGGGAATAGTTTTGTTGCTATCTCTATGGGCACGCAAAGGTTGCGCACCGAAACCGCTGCTATGGCAGTCTGCGCTTACTTTAATATGTTGAATAATGATTAGTAAAACACTCAAAATATTTATACTATCCCTGGCCGTTGCTTTTACTGCACAGGCACAGAATATGAAACTTGCCCTGCTGGTATATAGCGGTGGCGGCGATTGGTATGCAAATCCTACAGCACTTAAAAATCTCGCCCAGTATTGCAACCAGCAGCTACGGACAAATTTCGATACACGCGAGGCACAAGTGGATGCCGCCAGCCCGGAGATATTCAATTATCCTTTCGTTCACATGACGGGTCATGGCCGCTGGGCGCCCACTGATGAAGAAGCACAAAACCTCCGCAGGTATATGGAGTCAGGTGGTTTTTTGCACATAGACGACAACTACGGTCTCGATGAATTTGTTCGCCCTGCACTGAAGAGAATTTTTCCTGAATTGACCTTGGTCGAGTTACCATTTTCTCATCCCATCTACCACCAGAAGTTTAATTTCTCCAATGGCCTGCCCAAGATTCACGAGCACGATGAAAAACCACCTAAAGGTTATGGCCTGATCTATAAAGGACGACTCGTATGTTTCTATTCTTTTGAAACCGATCTCGGTGACGGTTGGGAAGATCCCGAAGTGCATAAAGAAGACCCGGACAAGCACCTTAAAGCGTTGCAGATGGGTGCCAACCTGGTGCAGTATGTCTTTAATGGCAACCCGATGGTGAACTAAGCTCCTTGTACCAGAGACACTGCCTTCTCAGCGATGTTTCCCCAATAGTAAGTTTCATAAAACTCCTCAGGTATATCTGTCGCTGTTGACATTGCTTTCTCTATGTCCGCACAGAAGCTGTCCCAATCATTGTCTTCGGAGATCAACAGGTTATTCCCGCAGATGGAAGGCAATATGCCGGCTGCTCCGCTCCTGCTACTGATGACCATTTTGTTGTAGCCCAGGGCTTCTACAGCTTTGGTCTTTACACCGCCGCCTTTCATCACAGGGTTCACCATTATGTCGCAGGCATTAAGGAAATCACTCAGGTCCGGTATAAATCCTACGTACTGAATGTCCGTGCTTGCGTTTATTTGTTGTTGCAGGTTATAATTCAGCCCCTTGCCGCCTATCAGTATTTGGTAGTTACTGGCACTCTTTCTCAGTCGCGGAGCTATTTCATTTATGAGGTAAGCAACAGCTTCTTCATTCGGTTTATATTCCAATGCCCCGAGAAAATAGATCCATTTTTTATTGGCATCTATTCTCCAGAGTTCAGAAAGTTGCTTCCTCGCTTCCTCTTTTCCCGATGGCCTTCCTTGCAGTACAGTACCGAAAGGCAGGAAATGACACTTGGCAGCATTTATATAAAAATTCTGTTGAGCCCAGCTGGAGTCTTCCTCTGTCAGGAAAAATATGCCGTCAGCCTTTTGCATAGCCCATTGCTCATACCTTGCCAATGCTCTCCACCAGGGTTTGCCAAGGCTTCTGAATCTCTCCGACTCTATATTGTGGCTGCGCAGGTACCAGGGCAATCCCAGCTTGTTGGCCAGTGCATTAGCTGAAATGGCCATGTAAGGGTGCTCGCATATAATACTTTGTACATCGTATTTGAGGGCAATTCCCTTCAGGGTGCGTTGATAAGCAAAAGGTAGATAACGCGCAGGGTTGGTGGCAAAATAGCGGTGCATATCAAAAGCATAGGCATCGCTGTTGTCGTTATCCCTTGTACTTACAATATGGTCGGGGCAAAGCTTGCCTATATGATGATGCAGCTGCAAAATGGCTGCATGCCCACCCCCCGTGGCCGGTAAAATGCGGTAAGGAGCAAGAGTGAGTATACTGCAATTATCGGTAGGCTGCATAGCGGTCATAAAAATAAACGTTTTTAATCATCTCAGATGTTATCCGATTTGAAAAAAGCACCTAAATCAGATAGTTTTGCGTCCGTATACAGATATGAAGATATTAATGGTTTGCCTGGGCAATATTTGTCGCTCGCCGATAGCGGAAGGGGTGCTGAGACACAAGATAGCACAGCACGGCCTGGACTGGGAGGTCGCATCTGCGGGCACCTATTCCTATCATATAGGTGCGCCGCCGCATAAGCATTCACAAAAAGTATGCAAGCTCAATGGTGTCGATATATCTTCACAGCGCGCTCGCAAGTTCACCGCCGCCGATTTTGAACGTTACGACAAGATATATGCAATGGCGGGCGATGTATACGAGGAGATTTTACAGATTGCAGGTAGCAAAGTGATAAAGTCAAAGCTTGACTTCTTTCTGAACGAACTCGAATCCGGATGTGATGGCTCAGTTCCGGACCCCTGGTATGGCGAAGAAGAAGGGTATGCACCTGTTTATGAGTTAATAGAAAAGGCCTGTGAGGCAATTATAAAAAAGTACAAATAGGTTATGTCTAAACCATCTATACCACAGGGTACGCGCGATTTCTCTCCTGCTGAAGTGAGGAAACGTCAATATATCTTCAATATACTGAAGAATATCTTTGAGCAATATGGTTTTCAGCCACTGGAAACTCCTGCCATGGAAAACCTCGTAACGCTCACAGGTAAGTACGGGGAAGAGGGGGACAGGCTGATATTTAAGATACTGAATAACGGCTTACACGAGAAAAAGGAACAGGATAAAGAAAAACTGAATGCAGAGTGGACGAGGATACTGGAAAAGCCATTGTCATCTCCTGTTGTTACAGAGCGCGCTCTGCGTTACGATCTTACTATACCTTTTGCTCGTTATGTGGTAATGCACCAAAACGATCTGGTTTTCCCTTTCCGTCGTTACCAGATGCAGCCGGTATGGCGCGCCGATCGTCCGCAGAAAGGCCGCTATCGCGAGTTCTGGCAGTGTGACGCCGATGTTGTTGGTAGCACATCATTGATCAACGAGGCCGAACTGCTTTGCATTTACCAGGCAGCCTTTCACCAAATGAACTTGCCGCAGGTAACTATTAAGATCAACTCGCGCAAATTGCTGGCAGGCCTTGCGGAGATAAGCGGCAATGCTGATCTGATGATGGATATTACTATCGCTCTCGACAAGTTGGATAAGATAGGCTGGGATTCAGTAGCTAAAGAACTGGAGCAACGTGGCGTTAATGCAGAAGGCATCTCTAACATTCAGCGTATCATCAGTGTTTCCGGCAGCAATGAAGAAAAACTTGCAGCTCTAACAACGATCATGAAAGATAGCAGCATTGGTCTGCAAGGGATCGGCGAACTGAGGCAGACGCTGAAATATCATTCTATTCTGGATAGTAAAGACTGGAATTCTAATGTCATAGTCGACATCAGCCTTGCTCGTGGTCTCAATTACTATACGGGAGTAATAGTCGAAGTGACAACCGATGCGGTAAAGATGGGTAGCATTGGTGGCGGTGGTCGTTATGACGATTTGACTGGCCTCTTCGGCTTAAAGGGCCTTTCGGGTGTGGGCGTGTCCTTTGGCATAGACAGGATATATGACGTCCTTGATGAGCTAGACCTATTCCCGGCTGAACTTTCTGTCGCAACTCAATTAATGATTCTGAATTTCGGTGGCGATAATGAAACTTACGCTTTGCAGGTACTGCAGCAGTTTAGGGACGCGGGTATTACTGCTGAGATCTATCCGGACGCTGCCAAGTTCGACAAGCAAATGAAATATGCCAACAAGCGCAATGTTTCCTTTGTTTTGATGGCGGGCGATGAAGAGCGGGAGAAGAATAGGTATAGCCTCAAAAATTTTAAAAGTGGCGAACAGCAAATGTTGTCATTGGCAGATTGTATCAATTATATCAGGAAGGATGCGTAGGCGCGACCGTTGTCGCTAAATACGATTACAGTGATCGAGTATAAACAAAATGGCCCCGAATTTCGGGGCCATTTTCTATAAATGATCTCTAATTAGTTATCTGAGAAAGGCTGGAAGCACTTAGTCTTAATATACTTAGGCAGGTTACCGAACGACTTCAGGTAAATGCCAACTGATACACTACCAAACCAATACCAGTCATTGGCACGGCTATCGCCTCTTTGGTACTGGTAGTTAGGATTGTAGTTAGGATCAGCACCGACTACTGTATTACCCCTGTATGCCATTTGTACAGCTTGCTTGCTCCTGTAGGCCATCAGCGTATCCATATTCACATAAGATTTACTTACGTCGTCTATGTAGTCAGTATTAGTATAGCGGAAACCAAGCTCCGTGGTAAGAGTAAGCGTTCTGCCCAGGAAGAATTTCATACCTCCACCTATCGGGAAAGCCGCATTGATCACACTATATTCCTTCCTGTCGGGATAAACCGGGATGCCTTGTCCTTCAGTACTAAGTGGCCTCAGGTAAACTTTCTCACCCCTAAGCCCATCGGTATACGGATTGGAATAGAATACTGAAACACCTGCAAACACATAAGGGGTCACGCGGCTTTTGCGGTCCAGATCTATCGGCCAGATGTTCACTTCCAGTCCGGCATGCATTTCAAAAATTCGGGTTGAAAACCTCAGGTTTCGCTGCCTTTTCACGGGTACTTCCGATAGGCTGTCAGCAGCGGTCAGGTTGGTATAGTTTGCTCCCAGGCGTATACCCACGCGAGGGCTCATAAAATACTTATAAAAAAGCCCTCCCATTGGCTTATAGCCGTAGTTGGGGAACATTTTATCTTGTAGGTCGCCATAATAGTTAGCTACCCCCACCGTCAGACCCGCCTCATGGTGAGCCTGCCCTTGTACCAATAGTGGAAGCAGCAATGCAATAGAAAATATAAAACGTTTCAATGGCTTATATTTATGATAAAGATGAATACCGAAAGATAAAACCTTTTTCTTAAAAACAAAAGCCGCATCGTTAGATGCGGCTTTTTTATCATACATATTTCAGTCTATCGCATTATATACATTTTTCCATAGCCCTTCCGGTTGAACTTGTCAATTCCTTCATTGGCCCTGTGTTCTATATCCTGTCCGTTTATCGCGGTTACTACGCGATAGAGGTACACACCGTTACCAAGCATCTGGCCATATTGGTCCTTACCATCCCATTTGTACTCGGTTATGTTACGTCCTACATGCAATGGTCCTAGTTCGGCCCTGGTTATTTCCCTCACCACCTTACCCGTCACACTCAGTACCTGTATCTTGAATTGTGAAGGTATCTGCGAACCTGTCAGGGTAAAGCAGAAGGCTGTAGAGGTAGAGAACGGATTCGGGTAGTTCAGCACGTTCGTGATAGTCGACTTGTTGATCACCTCGAACTGTACTTTGTAATCCGTAGCACCACTCTTGTTGCCCGACTGGTCTTCACCATTCACTGCCAGTTCATATATGCCATCATTCAGGAAAGTTGGTTTGTATTCCACCACTGCCTCATTCTTTTCAGTGTTTGCCGCAGGGATGAACTTAGTTAGAGTACCATCGAATACCAGTTTTTCAGCAGGTGTTCCTTGGTTAGGGTTATCAACCGGACCTACGTAACGGATAAATACATCCAGGTCGCTCGTATCATCAAGCATCAGGAACTTGTTCTCATCCTTCAGCAATATTTTGATAAATGGCTTGGCCGATACAATGTCCTTATCCAGTATGTGTATACCATCAAATGTCACGTCTATAAGCGGATTGAGCTTGTCGCTAAACACTCTGAACGGTAGATAGCCGAGGTTGTTTGGGTGATATTGCTCCACCTGGTCGTCATCTGGGTTAGCTTCAATGAACAGGTAGTTAGCTCCCGGGTAAGAACTAGGGTCAAATTTCACAGAAGCATGTAATGTATCATTGCCGTTCAGTTTCTTATAGCGGGCGCTACCCAGGTTGTGTGCTACTCCGTTCGCATCTATCACCTTATATTTCACCAGCATGCTGTCCATTGGCAAACCGGCCAGTTCCTCAATGCCCAGTTGCAGTTCTGCCGTTTGCCCAACGCTCAGGCTATCGTTGAAGCTGAAATGGGCAATCGGATTTAGCGCTGCTTCCGGTACCGGCACATAATGCACCCTCCAGTAGTTCAGTTGCGCGCTCGTATAGGTAGCAGTATCCTTGCTATACCATTCCAGTCGCAGGCGGGGGAACATGTTTGCACTGAGACCTGCAAGGCTGGTATCGAGGTTCATGGTATTGAACAGTTCTGTTTCCACGTTATTAGCACCTAGGCCTATCACTTTTACGTACAGGCTGTCATTTTGCAGCAGGTTATCATGCGCAGATGCACGCCATTTCAGTTCCTGCCATTCTTTCGCCGGGCCCACAGTTTTGCTGATTAATGAGCCTTTGTTTCCGCGCGATGGTATCACAAAATCAGCGTCTATTTTGTCAGTTGCCCCTGCGGTGATCTTTTGCGTTATAGGAAAGCTATTGTCATTCTTCTTGCACATGAAGATGAAAGCACGCTTTTGGGTGAACGAGTCTATCAGCGAAAAGCCCATTCCCTTCAGCCTGTTATACAGGTTGTTGTTACCCCCGGCGTCTCCCATCCAGTCGTTTACAAACGATGGGACATACGCAGGGTCATATATCATGTTCCTTATTAGTACGTAGTGGCCGTCTGGTATTGTTCCCAGGAAGTTGGCAGCGTTATTTCTGCCGTTGTAATCATTCACGCCAAATTCAAATATTTCTGAATTCCTTGTGCCCAGGCAGTGACCATAAGAACCGCCCTGGCCACCTGCAGGGTTTTGCCACCTTTGCGCGGTAAGCGGATCCAATACCATTATTTGTATTGTGCCTACATACGGTGGACAACCTGAACGCTGTATATCTACGTCGTTCATCATGATCTTGATATCATTTACCTGGTCACCGGGGTAGAATACCTTGTTGTTGCAGAACAATTGATTATTCATGATCGCAAAATCAAAACGCCTGTTGCTGCTGTCTAGGCTGAGTGCAGTGAACTTATCTTTCTTGTACTGGTAGTAATGTGATTGGTTCCATCCCGATTTCGACGGCAGGTATATGAACGACGTATTTGTCCATATAGGAGTAGTATTGTTGCCACTATCAAGCGCAGTGCGCCAGTAATACACTACGCTGTCCTGGTAAGTCATGCTTGGCTGCCATTTTATCACACCGCCGATGCTCGTCGTATTGTGCTGTTGGCGTAGCGGACTGTTGAACTTTTCAGTGGTGTCTATTTCTATCTTGTAGTTGGCATCGGGTCTGAAAGGATTCAGTGTTGAAGCCTTCAGGGTCACACCCTGCTGACCTACTATGGCAAACTCATGAGGATATATCGGTATCAGCCTGTCTGAATATATGAACAGGTTAAAGATGCCGCCATTGTTAGTCTCAGAGTTTTCATCATACTTATTTTCAGGATCAATAGTAACCCGGTATTTATTCAGACCTATGTCAAAGCCTTTGTCAATTGCAATATTTACATAAAGGTCTTTTTGGTTAAACAGGTTCACCATAGGATACACACCTACAAGGTCGGTAACGCCTTGCGGATTGGTATGCTCTATTTTTACCATCACCGTGTCACTTACAGTAGCGCTCGTATCGGTCGAAGCCTTGCCCAGGTTAAACGCCGTTATATTCAGCTGAAACGAATCCAGCGATGTAGTAACAGTTCCCGGTGTGCTCGTTATCGATCCGTCTGATACGTGATAGTCTGGTTTCGGTATAGAGTATACTTTTGTTGCTGGGTCACCCAGTAGTATGAAGCTTTCTATCTCCGTAAAGTAGAAGCTGGTAGGGTCTTGTATGTTGTAGCCCAGTAGTGTGCTGTCATAAGCATAGTTATAGTGGCCACCCAGTGTATTAATGTAGTTGTTCTTTGATATGCTGCCGTAGAATCTTTGCAGGTATGGTTCGTGGAAGCTGGTATATCCCAGGTTATCCTGCGCTATTACCGATATAGAACCACCTTGAGCGTTAATGTAACGTTCACTGATGGTTCTCAGTGTAGTGAGGTTAAATATCTGCGATACGTCGCAGCCCAGGGCCATCAGGTGTGGCAGCCTTGGCAGGTTGTTATATCCCTCAGGGTTGTTCAGGTTAAAATCAAAGTTTCCCGCTGACGCGTGTCCGTGGAAGGTGATCCAATGTACACCGCTGTCTATCATTGCATTTACTAGCTCGCTTCCTGTTTGGTCCAGTGGTGTCGTCGTGTTTTTTGCAACTGTAGTTACAAGCGCACCGTAATAGGGCTTTTCTATTACTGTCTTGCCTTTGTTCAGGGTATTGAGCAGTGTTGCTTGCAGGCCCAGGTCACTACCACCTGCTATGTGTATGAATGATTTTTTCCACTTTTCACTTTCAAACGCAGGTTGTGTAGCAGGCACCAGCGCAGCTTCATACAGCTTCACTTTGTTTAGGTAATTAGCTATTTCCAGGCCATTCCAGGCAGATATACGGCCTATCCTTATTTTAGCTTTCAGGTCAGTTCCAAAGTTCCCCAGGTCCACGTCCGATCCCGGATCTCCGTATGTTGGTACTATCGGGAATGGATACGTTATCTGGTTTTGCTGGTAATCCTTGTATTTATGGTAAAGTAAGCCTCGGCCCAGCAGCAGCGCATATTCTGGCTTCACGCTCCAGTTAGTATATGCATGGTGCAGGAAGTTCCTGATAGATAGCGGGTGAATATCTATACCATAGGCAAACTGGTCATACAGCTCTTCTACATCAGCTATCACTACCGAGTATCCGCCACCTTCTGATGAACTGCGGTATTCCTTGTACTTCTGAACGTAGTCCTGTCCATCACTCGCAGTCCTCAGCTTGTTATGCGTAATGATCACATACTTGCCGGGGTTGTTTGAGAAGTTCGTAAAGTTGATCGTCTTCGAAGGAGTAATGTTGTTGATGAAATTGCTGTTGTGTGCTACCACTATCAGGTGACGGTCAATCAACGATGGATCAATGTAAAAACGTGTTACTCCTGGAGTCGTCGTGATGTCTCCGGTGTATATCTTGTTATGGGTCAGATCAAAAAGCCGCGGGCTCTGTCCCCCGGCGTTAAAATTGCTGAACTCCAGGTATTGGCTTGAGGAGTTGGGCTTCAGCATAAATTTAAAACTACTTTGGCCGCCCAGGTCACAGTTCCTTGCATATACAATCTCAGCCTGGGCAGTACCTATCAGGTTAAAGCCCGTGAAAGCGAAAGGAGTGGTATAGCTGATTGTGTTGGTTGCTTGCAGCAATGAAGGCAATACAGGTATATTCCATTTTTCCACCACAGATGGTTCAGGGAACATTTCCAGCGTATCTATTTTTATTTGCTGGCTGTTGGCATATATCCTTATCGGAAGTTGCATGGCACTTTGGAACATTGCTGCAAGGTTAATTCTTACCTGCGCGTTCGGTCCACCGGCAAACACATTCGGGGTGTTGAGTGTCAGCGAAGCAGGCGATGCCAGTCCGCTTTCATTATCTACCCAGGCTTCTGCCTTATCAAACTGCGATGAGAACAGGTGATCTGACGCAGAATAAGTCGTGCCCGGCATGCAGTAATTCTTAAAATACTTGCCCGATGTAAACCATACATACTGCTCGGCAGGCGGTGGTGTTCCCGGTATAGGCGTTCCTACCACTGTCCACCTCGGGTAGTTTTGCGTACCGAAGGTCAGGTAATACGAAGCAGTATCAGAGAACAGGCTGATGCTGTCATTCGCATGCCAGTTGGGGTCTTGATAAAGCTTCTTGTCCAGGTTGCCGTTCGGTCCCTTTCCATAAAACTCTATGTAGTCGTTCGCACCCAGCGGACCTACGGTGGTCACATACAGGGGTATCGGTTGGCCGTCCCTGTATATCACGAACATGTTACCCGTCACTGTGTTGGCGATACCTGCTGCGTCCAGTGTGGCCCTGGTGATTCGATAGATGCCTTCATTGGCTATCTTCAGTTTATAATAAGTTTTGCTGTAATCTATCCATTCATTCCCGAATGTCTGTGAGCGGCTGGTGAGTCCCAGCGCTAAAAAACAGCAGATTAAAATACTAAGGCGATATACTTTTTTCATGATCCTGGAAGAAAATATTTTACGGGTTACGATTATCATATTCGGCGGTCGATCCTTCTGTTTCTTTGCGGGTGGCACTCTTGTTGATGTCCAGTCGCAGGGAAATGATATGTGTATACAGCGGATTTGACTGTGTTAGCAAGCTGGTAAATGCATAGTCCACCATAAAGCCTTTAAACTTAAAGCCAAGGCCTACCGATGGTGAAAACAGGACTACTTTGCTTTGGTTAGTGGTATCTGCATCATCCAGCACGCTCTGGAAGTTACCCACGCCACCTCGCAGGAACAGCATGTTCTTATAGCTGGCTTCCAGTCCCAGGTGAGGGTCAAGGCTCAGCGCTTTCGATGAGATCAGTGTATTCCTCTTACCATCCGTGGTAATGTCCAGGTCTAGTTCCGCAAGGAACTGGAACTTGTTGTCCGAAGGCAGAAAGTACCTCGCAGCCCCTATGTTAAGGCGGGGTAGCATCACTTCATAGCTTTTTATCGGTATCTCATTTCCCGTCTGCTCAAATACTTCCTTGTCCCTTTCCGAGAGGTTGAAGCTCCATGCAGTGTAGGTAGTAGTTATGTCCTTGCCGGTGATGCCGAAGCGCCAGTCCTTATACCTTGCCTGCACGCCCACGTCTATGCCCAGGCCCCATGCGTTGGCCATAGATCCCAGGTGGCGGTAAATGATCTTGGCATTACCACCCACAGTGGTCTGTATCTCGGGCTTGTTCTTGAAGATGGTCAGTGCCCTTGCATACGAAAGTATGAAGGCATAGTCGCCCGCCGTCATCGACTTCAGTTTGGTTTCGTCAAACGATCCGTCAGGCTGCACATAGTCTATCGTATTGGGTATGTCGTCTATCGCAAAGCGGAGCACAGAGAAAGCCACAACGTGTTTCTTGTCCTTCAGCGGCATTGCAACAGCACCGTAGTCATATTTCGCGTTGCCGGAAAAATACTCAGCGTGCATCAGCCCCGCCTGGTAATCCGATTTCAAATTCATTAGTCCTGCAGGGTTCCAATAAGCCGATGTCACATCCCCAGAAGAGGCCGATTGCGCATTTGCCATCGCAAGACCCCTCGCTCCCACACCAATGTTTAGGTACTCATTCACGTAAATCCGTTTCTGTGCGAACGTACTTTGGGTACAAAGCGCACAGAGAACTACCAAAGTCGCTCTCAGCTTCATTAATCTGTAATTAATTGTGTTTATGAA
>CAMPKR010000010.1 GCA_946887345.1 uncultured Bacteroidota bacterium
GAGATGGTACGCTATACCATTGACCGTGATGGAATGCTGGAAACATTTGACAAGATGGGTGGGGTAGTGCTGGCGAATGCCTGCGGCCCTTGCATCGGTCAGTGGGCCCGCCATATCGACGATCCTAACCGCAAGAACACGATCGTAACTTCGTTTAACCGTAATTTTGCAAAACGTAATGACGGCCTTGCTTCTACGCATGCCTTTGTTGCCTCTCCAGAAATAGTTACCGCGTTTGCCATTTCGGGTAAGCTGTCGTTCAATCCTTTGAGAGACAAGCTTGTAAATGATAAAGGAGAAGAAGTAATGCTGGATGAGCCACAAGGCTTTGAACTGCCTCCTAAGGGCTTTGCTGTAAAAGATGCGGGTTACCAGGCCCCTGCTATAGATGGCAGCAAGGTACAAGTGATCGTTCACCCGCACAGCGAACGCCTGGAACTGCTGAAGCCCTTCGCAGCCTGGGAAGGAACCGACCTGAAGGGGATGAAACTACTGATAAAAGCATTCAGCAAGTGTACTACTGACCATATATCTATGGCGGGTCCGTGGTTGAAGTACCGTGGCCACCTGGACAATATCTCCAACAACATGCTGATAGGCGCTATCAATGCCTTTAACATGGAGACCAATATGGTGAAGAACCAGCTGACGAATGAATATGGAGGTGTGCCCGATACAGCCCGCGTGTACAAGGCCGCTAATATAGGCAGTGTAGTGGTAGGCGACGAGAACTACGGTGAAGGCAGCTCACGGGAGCACGCCGCCATGGAGCCACGCCACCTGGGTGTTAGAGCCATAGTGGTGAAGAGCTTTGCCCGTATACACGAAACCAACCTTAAAAAGCAGGGTATGCTGGCGCTGACCTTCAATGATAAGGCTGACTACGAAAAGGTAAAAGAAGATGATATAATAGATATATTAGGGGTAGTAGACTTTACGCCGGGCCAGAAGCTCACGATGGTGCTTAACCATAGTGACGGAACTAAGGATGAAGTGACACTTAACCATACTTACAATCATCAGCAGATAGAATGGTTCAGGGCAGGTGGTGCGCTGAACGTTATCCGCCAGCAGGTTGTTACAACAGCGTAGTTTTCAAGCTGATCCCTTTTAAAGGGGGATTTAATATAATTTTTACAGCCCGCTTTCGGCGGGCTGTTCCTTTTACGAGCTTTTACTTGTGCTTTAGAAATATATATCATTGATGGATAATTACTTTTATATGACAGTATTTCACACCTGTTGAATAAAAAAAGTCAAAAAAAAGTTAACAGTTTTTTATCTTTGGAAGCCAGATTTTACGTCTTAGTGTTATAACTCGATTTACAATGTTGAAAAAAGCAGTTTTACTATTATCAGCCATTTCATGTTTTGCCCTCCATTCAGATGCCCAGAAATGTGGCACAGACGAGGTAAACAATGCGCTGAAGGAAAAGTATCCGCAAATCGCTATCAATGAAGAATTGCTTAACCAGGAAATTACAAACAGGTTAAGCAGGGGACAGTTTACTCACCTGATGAAGAGTACAGAAGGAGAAGCAGATACATTTGATATTCCAATCGTGGTCCATATTGTTCATGACTACGGTGCGGAATATGTAAGTGACAACACTATATTCAATGCTGTTGTAGAATGGAATAAAACTTTCAACAAGCGTTATGCCGATACTTCACAGGTTTTGCCGCAGTTCAGAATATACATAGGAAATGCCCGCATCAATCTGAGGCTTGCTACCAGGGATCCCTATGGCAATCCAACCAAAGGGATAACAAGGCATCAATCTCAGTTAACAACCAATGCCGGTGATTTTGCCAAGTACGACGGTTGGCCTAATGATTCTTATGTGAATATTTGGCTGATAAGAGGCTTTTCCGACGAGCACTCGACGGCTGCGGCTTATGCGTACAAGCCAGCGGCAGGCCAGCAATTGCCGTGGCATGATGGTATCATAAGCCAGGCGAGCTCGTTCAACCAGGATAGAACAATTGAGCATGAAATGGCCCACGTGTTTAATATTGATCACGTTTGGGGAGGCACTAATCAACCTGAGGTTGCTTGTGGTGATGATAATGTGGATGACACTCCGCCCACAAAAGGACATAGTCCTGACGGAGGCTGTGGTGAATTAACGGACATTTATGATACAACCTGTTCAAGGGGGTATGTAAAGGTGTATCCGTCGATTGTGCCTGGTATAGATTCTCTGGTTGATTATCCCGACACCAATAACTCGCAGAATATCATGGACTATACGTACTGCTCATTGATGTTTTCTATTGGCCAGGTAGAGCGTATGCATGCGGCGTTGAATACAAATACTGCCGGCAGGAACAACCTGTGGAAATCGACAAATTTAGTAGCTACAGGTGCTTTGCAGCCAAGGCAAGATATAGCTCCTGTTGCGGACTTCTATGTAGGTAACGGCTACCAGGGTTTCTCTGAAAGGACATTCTTCACATGCGCTAATACGAATGATTCGTTTGTCTTTAATAATGCGAGCTGGGGCGACACGATTACAACAGTTGACTGGCAGTTCACTAATGGTGCTGCGAAGCCAACCGCCACAACTAATGCAGCAGCAGGCGCCCAGTTTATAAGGAATCAGTTTTCACAGCCGGGCTGGGTAACTGTTACAGCTACTGCCAATAGTAATGCTGGTTCGAGTTCAATATCAAAGCAGGTTTATGCAGCTGACAATAGCGTAAAGATCAATCCGCTCTCTAATGGTTTTTACTACCAGGAGTTTACCCCGGGTGGAGACCTTGATAAATGGCCTACGTTCAACTATTATAATAACCAGTGGAAATGGCAGCTCTCGAATACAGGCTACTACGATAACCACAGCATTATGTATACTGGCTTTGAAAGTCGTGGTTATCCGGAGATATTTATCGACAACCCCGAAGGCGATTACGATGACCTTTACTCACCGGCATTCGATTTGAGTGGCTTCCCGGCTAACTCTGATTGCAATATCAACTACATGTATGCTGCTACGGCTTTATCGGCTTTCCTGACAGATCTGACAGATGAGTTAGAAATCAGTTATTCAATCAACTGCGGTAAAACGTGGGTAGACATGACTGCCGGCGGCCTGAGCGCTGATAAACTGGTTAACAATGGTAATTATACATCATGGTACCAACCTCAGTGGATGGGCGAGTGGGACCTGATGAGCATCAACATCCCTAATGCTGCAAGAGTGAACGGCGTTTATTTCCGTTTCCGTTACAAGCCGGGTGTGAATGCTAATAACAATCCTACAGGTAACAACTTCTATATGGATCGTATCAATATCAGCAATTTCCCACTGGGTGCTAATACGATGATTACTGAAGAGCGTAAGGTTGTTTTAGCTCCGAACCCAACACAAGCCGGTTCTACTGTTATCATCAGCGGAGATATGAATGCCGATGCCAGCGTTATGGTTACCGATATTACAGGTAAGCTGGTTTATAAAACCCAGCAAAAGCTCAATAGTCAATATACAGTTATAGACATCCCTGCTTCAGCCCTTGCTGTAAAAGGAATGTATATGGTTCAGGTGGTTACTAACAACCAATCTCATACTGAGAAACTGGTTGTGTACTAAACAGCCATTAAATAGATTCAGAAAAAGTCCTGCCAAGCGGTGGGACTTTTCTTTTAACTAGTTTCAATCTGCATTGTTATCTTTGTAAAAAGCCATCGCAGCATGCCTGATAAGATAGTATCGCTCCACAATGCCAATATATACCAGGGGAAAGCGCTCATTCTTAAGAATGTGAATTTCGAGGTAAGGAAAGGTGAATTTGTTTACCTGATAGGCAAAACGGGTACCGGTAAGTCCAGCTTGCTGAAAACACTTTACGGTGATCTTTATCTTACAGAAGGTGAAGGACATGTAGCCAGCTTTGACCTTAAGGATTTGAAATGGCAAAATGTACCATTGCTTCGCAGGAACCTCGGTATAGTTTTCCAGGATTTCCGCCTGCTTACAGACCGAAATGTTCATGATAATCTGGAGTTTGTACTAAAAGCAACAGGTTGGAAAGACAAGGCGCTGATGAAAGAGAAGATCGACAATGTAATGAGCAAGGTTGGTTTGAAGAGTAAGGGTTTTAAAATGCCATATGAAATGAGCGGAGGTGAGCAGCAACGTGTAGATATAGCCCGTGCCCTGCTCAATAATCCTAAGCTTATTCTTGCCGATGAACCAACAGGTAACCTTGATCCTGATACTACCGACGAAATAATGCAGTTGCTTTTCAGTATATGCCGTGATTACCATACCGGATTCATAATGGCTACGCACGACTATACTATCATCCAGAAGTACCCTGCACGAGTGGTACGTATTGAGAATGGAGAAGTGAAAGAAGTTTCAGCTGCAGGAATAGTTTAACCGAATAATTTACCGATGTGCTTTAGCAAGCTGCCGAATAATAGAAATGGTAGCAATAACATAAATAAGGGATTGAGCTTTACCAATCTCCTGTAAGCACGCATTTCTCCTCTGCGCATTTTCCACTTATTACTGCTCAGTCCGCCTTTTGAAAGGATGGGCCTTCCCAATTGAGTTAAGGGTATGCTGATGAAGTGCAGTTTATGCTTGTATCCTATTCTCAGCCATAGATCATAGTCCTCCGTATATCTCATTGTTGGTTCAAAACGAAGAGGAATGCTGCGCTTCATTACTACGCAAGGGGTGGGTATCACGTTCCTTGAAAGTAATTTCATAAAAGGGAGGCGATATACTGTACCACCATCCGGTAACTTTATTGTGTTAATGTCCTGAAGTGTATACGTATGGTATATGAAATCTATTTGCGGTTGCGCTGAGAGAATGCTGTGCATGACCGCCAGCTTATCTCTATGCCAGGTATCGTCATGATCGAGGAAGGCTATATAATCTCCTGTAGCTATGTCCATTCCTTTGTTCCGTGCTACCGAGGGTCCGTTATTGGCCACCATCTGCACATACCTCACCTGTTCGCCGTAGGCCTGCACTATTTCTGCCGTGCTATCGTTGCTTGCATCATCTACTACTATTATCTCGTAAGGCCTATATGTCTGCTGCAGGCACGACTCTATACTTTCAGCAATTGTGCTGTCTGCGTTATATGCAGCTATAACTACACTGAATTTTATATCCCGGTTGTTAATTTCCACGTTCTGCAAATAGTCTTTCGTAAACCCCTAATAGTCTTTTTTCCTCTTCCTGCCAGCAATAGACCTCTCTCGCCTCCAGGCAGTTTTGCTGCAATTTATAATAGTATCCCGGATCGTTCAGCAGCTTGTTGAGTGCTGTGGCAATAGTACCAGGGGTTATGTCGTCCAGAAGACTGGCTACTTCATATTCTCTATTGATATTTTCATACTCAGGATATCTTGCCGCCAACTGTGGCACTCCATGATGCATATAATCAAAGAACCTGTTGGCCAGCGAGAGTTCATTGCTGCGGCTGGTAGCAACGAACAAGGTAATGCCCACATAGGCATTGCGTGTATATTCCGGTAGTTCCTTTGGCGGTATGTATCCTTTAAAAATCACCTTGTTTTGCAAGCCATTTTCTTCCGTTATTCTTTGCGCCTCTTTAAAATAGTTGCCATAGCCGCAGATGATCAATTGTGCATCCACCTGTTTCATCGCCGGTATCAGTTGGTCAAAGCAGCGCCCATGGTTCACTGCTCCCTGGTACAGTATATACCGCACCTGCTTTTGGGGTATCTCCAGTGGCTTTAGTATGGTTGCATTTCGTACGATGGCATATTCTACCCCGTACATCCTCCTGTATTCATCTACGTAGCTTTTGTTTACTGTATAGCCATATTTAAAGTGAGGTACTGTGTGTCTTTCTATCCACTGCCACATCTTCTGCACCTTTGGCCTGCTGGCTACTTCCTCTATGTCGCAGAAAAGCTCGTGAGCATCATAGACCCGGGGCATGCCTCTAAGCCGTGACGCATAGTATACAGCAAGTATTGTGTCAAGATCAATCGCGCAAAACACATCAGCCTTCATAAATAGCAATATGAAGAACAGCTTAAGATTGTAGGTAAGATAAAAGAGCTTTCCCTGGCCTATTGACTGCTGTACCCTGATCTGCTTATAAGGTTGTTCTATTAGCGGAGTGCTGTTGGCGAAGGTCCTGCTGATGAGGGTAACCTTGTATCCGGCATTATGCAGCGAAGTACATATACGTATCATTCGCTGGTCGTAGTTCGCATCGGAAGTGACGGTGAGTACAATATGCTTCTGGCTCATGCTTGTTCCTGCGAAAAATACATTTTTTTACCGTTCTCCATATAGTAGGGCGGTTCAAAGCCCGGCATACTGGTAGCCCGTATATGTCGCTCTATTTTTTCCTTGTCCCAGTTGGGGTCTATGCACTTCAGGTCATTTATCTCGTGTTTATAGTGAAGCGAAGTGCCGTATATATCTTCCAGTTCGGCCTGCGGGGTGGGGGTGTAGTTGCCTCTTATTATATTAGCCAGGGTTTCTTTAAACAGGCTAACGGATGCAGCAAAGGTTAATTGATACAGGTCGTTCACCCAGCAGTTTTCAGGTATGGGAAAACGCTTTTGGAACAAAATATCTCCATGATCTATCCGGCTGTCGATAAGGTGTATGGTGGTGCCGAATTCTTTCTTCTTATCCATGATGGCAAAGGAGAACTGGTTGGCTCCTCTGTACTCAGGTAATGGTGCCATATGGAGGTTTACCGCTGCCTGGGTTGCTTTATCTATATGTTCCTGTTTCAGTATTTTATGATATTGTACAGAGTAAAGTATATCGCATTCGGGTATGTTCGCCATATCTGCAATTATAGGAATGCCATGTTGCTCAGCCAGTTCCCCCAGGTCGCGCTCATTGCCGAACTCCTTGCGGGTGTTGGTCAGTATGCCGGTCAGCAGTATGCCGAGGTCTTCCTTTACCGAAATCAAATATGCAAGACATTCAAAGCCTATCGGCTTAGAACCAAGGAAAACAAGCTTCTTCTGCTGCATGCGGTAAAAATACAGCTTTCAGTTTGTGTTTTATTTTTGTAATTAGCAGCCTGTATGCAGCAGAAACGCATATTAATATTGACCAATCGTGTTCCCTATCCTCTGAATGACGGGGGAAACCTTGCGGTCCAGGCAATGATCGACATTTACAGGAATTCCGGCTGGGAAGTATACCTTTTGTCGATGCTTACCACGAGGCACCCAGTTCCTCCTGACGTTCTGAGTACCCTCTATTCCGACCTGTACAAGTTTGAGACCGTTTCGGTAAATAATGACGTAAAGGCCATCTCCACTATCGCAAATTACCTGTTCAGCCGGAGGCCTAATCACCTGGCGCGCTTCAGTAATCATACTTTCGATAAAAAGCTACGAGATATTCTCGGTTCCTTTAAGCCTGATGTTGTGCAAATGGAAAGTGTTTTTCTTGCCAGTTACCTTGATACCATAGAGGAGCACCACAAATGCAAAACTATTCTCCGCCTGCACAATATAGAGTACCAGATATGGGAGCGACTGGCAGAGGAAGTGAAAAATCCGCTCAAGAAATTGTATCTCAGCAATCTTGCGAAACGCATTAAAAAGTTTGAGATAGCCTCCTGGAAGCGTTTCGATCTTTTGTTGCCCATCACCAAAGATGATGCTTCATTAGTGCGGTTCCTCTATCACCAGGCCAATATCGCCGTAGCACCTTTCGGCATTGATACTGCCAACATTAAACGCCGCGAGAACGAGCGTTGGGTGGGCTACCACATAGGTGCTATGGACTGGCAGCCAAATGTGGAGGCGATCAAATGGTTTATTATGCATGTCTGGAAGGATGTACGCAAAATCAGTCCACAGTTCAAATTCTATTTTGCCGGCCGTAATATGCCTGCTTTTTTCGACAATTATCAGCCGGAGGGAGTTTATTGCGCAGGGGAAGTAGACGATGCAAATGAGTTTATAGCCGACAAAAAGATATTGATCGTTCCCCTTCGTTCGGGCGGCGGAATCCGGGTTAAGATTATGGAGGCAATGGCTGCGGGCAAACTGGTTATCAGCACGGGGACAGGTATTCAAGGCATTGAGGCCGTAAATGGCGTCCATTATTATATGGCTAACTCTTCCCGCCAATTCGCGGAAATGATCCAAAAAGCCCTTTCTGACAGGGAAGCCTCGGAACAGGTATGTAGCAATGCTATTGCTCTCATTTATGAAAAATACAGAAATGAGGCCGTTGCTGCTGCGGTTACTAAGGCGGTCAACGATATTTTATAGCCATATCGGGTCACCTTATATTTAGGTTTTATTATTGGGTTAATATCTCATTTGCTAGCAATAACATACGTAAATTTGCATCCTGATTAGTGGAATAATATGCTCGATACGATTGAATCTGCACTGGAGGACCTGAGACAAGGTAAGCTACTGATAGTAGTAGATGACGAAGACCGTGAAAATGAAGGTGATTTTATTACCGCAGCTCATAATGTAACCCCTGAGATCATCAATTTTATGTCGAAACACGGCAGGGGATTGATATGTGCTCCTATTACCGAGCAGCGCTGCGATGAGCTGAACCTTAACCTGATGGTGCAGAACAACACCGTGCTTCACCAGACGCCTTTTACTGTTTCTGTAGACCTTAGGGGTCATGGTTGCACTACAGGTATTTCGGCTCACGATCGTGCTAAGACTGTGCAAGCCCTGATCAACCCGGATACTAAACCTGATGACCTGGGCCGCCCCGGCCATATATTCCCGCTTCGTGCCAGGAATGAAGGTGTGCTGCGCCGTGCAGGTCATACCGAGGCTACGGTTGACCTTGCCCGTTTAGCCGGGTTTGAACCTGCAGGTGTGCTGGTAGAGATCATGAATGACGATGGCACCATGGCACGCCTTCCTGAACTAAGGGAAATAGCTAAAAAATTTGACCTTAAGATCATTTCAATAAAAGACCTTATTGAATATCGCCTGCGTACTGAACGCCTGGTGGAAGAAGAGGTACACGTGCATATGCCAACCAAGTATGGAGATTTTGAACTCTATGCTTTCAGGCAGACGAATACGGGCGAAAATCACCTGGCCTTAAAGAAAGGTAAATGGGAGGAAGGAGAGCCGGTCCTCGTTCGCGTACATAGTTCCTGTTTTACCGGTGATATACTTCATTCGCTTCGTTGCGACTGCGGTGAACAACTGCACAAGGCCATGGAAATGGTGGACAAAGCAGGAAAGGGTGTAGTGCTTTATATGAACCAGGAGGGTAGGGGTATCGGCCTCTTCAATAAGCTGAAAGCATACAAGCTACAGGAAGAAGGCAAAGATACGGTGGAAGCCAACCTTGCTTTGGGTTTTAAAATGGATGAGCGCGATTATGGTGTTGGCGCACAGATACTTCGTCACCTTGGCGTGAGCAAGATCAGGCTGATGACCAATAATCCGCGCAAGCGTGCCGGCCTGGAAGGATATGGCCTGGAAATAGTAGAGAATGTGCCTATTGAAGTGGATCCTAATCCGCACAACCAGTTTTACCTGCAGACAAAGCGTGACAAGCTGGGACACGAAATTTTAAAGTAGTACTTGAAAGACAGTAGTATTGAAAATACTTTTTTTAGCCAATAGGATACCATATCCTCCTTACCGCGGAGATAAGCTGAAGATCTTTAATCTCGCCCGGCGGTTAGCGAAGAAGCATGAGTTGTATCTTGTTACATTTACTCAATCACCTGAAGAAGCTGTCTATAAAAAAGATCTTGAGAGGATTTTTAAAGAAGTACATCTCGTCTATCTGCCCAAATGGAAGTCTGCAATGAATTGCCTTTCGGCGGGCTGGGATCAGACCCCCTTGCAGGTGATGTATTTCCGTTCTGCTGAAATGCAAGCCTTACTCAATAATGTTTTAAGCAGGCATAGGTTTGATGCAGTACACATTCAGCACCTGCGGATGTCGCCCTACCTTGCCGAACGACAGGATATTCCCCGTATACTCGATCTGCCGGATGCCTTTTCCCTCTATTGGGAGCGCCGTAAAAAGATAAAGCGTGGCCTTGCCCGTAAAAGTTTTGAAAGCCTGGAGCAAAAGCGGGTGCTTAAATATGAGCAGATAATGAAGAAGTACGACATGTCGCTTGTATGCTCTGCTGAAGACATGGAGTATCTCAAAAAGTTACATCACCTGGATAATATCCGCTTACTGCCCAATGGGGTAGATCTTGATACCTTCTATCCCCGCGATCACGACTACAGTCATAATAAAACCCTACTCTTTACCGGTAATATGGACTATGCGCCCAATGTGGATGCTGTAGTCTATTTCGCCCAGGAGATATTGCCGACTATTCGGGGAAAATTTCCGCAGGCGAGATTTGTTATTGCCGGTCAGCGGCCGGTTAGCAAGGTTTTGGAGCTGGCAAACGACCATGTTGTCATTACAGGTTTCGTAGAAGATATAGCTGAGGTCTATAATTCAGCGAGTATAGTAGTAGCACCTCTTCGCTTTGGTGCAGGCACACAAAACAAGGTGCTTGAAGCTATGGCTATGGGTATCCCGGTTGTTTGCTCTAACATAGGCTTCAAGGGCCTTGGTATCAATAGTGGTGAAGGCGCCATCATGCAGACCGAACCACGTGCCTTTGCTGAAAGTGTGGTACAACTACTAAGCTCTGAAGACGAAAGAAGGAAAGTAGGGCAGAAAGGAATTGAAGTGATCAAAAATAATTTCGGCTGGGATGCGATTGCAGATACACTCGCCGGCTACCTTGAGGAAGTTGCCCGCAAATAATTACTGGGTTACCCTGTTACTGTTGCTATTGTTGCTGCTGTCGGGTACATAAGGTTCAGGTCCTATCATTCTTCGCTTCTTATTGCTGTTAGTAAAGAAGTCATCTAGTCCGTCAAAGCTTTTTCTCCACGATAATCCCAGACCACCTCGTTTCAGGTTCTTGTCTGACAGTACATCGTAACTACTGGTTCTAAATAAGTTCAGACGAAGGCTTCCTTTTTCATTCAGCAGCCATTGCAGGCGGAAGTCACCGGCGAGGTTAAATGTGTTGGATGTTGCAGTACCGGAGCTCGGTCTACCCCAGTCATACGATCCGCCTACTTCCACTACCAGCCTGTCTTGCAGGAAGTTCTGGGACAGTTTCCCCGTGAATTCATTACGGCTGATACCGCCTCCGACATCGCTAAGGTTATAGTTTTTGTATTTCAGGTCTATGGTCAGGTTCGGGTTGCCAAGCAGCTTGTTTACAATGTTGGTCAGCTGGGTAGATGCACTAGAAGATATAATGTCGCTGATATTATTAACAGCAACCGTGCCCACTGTAGAAGAACCGGAGGCCATGCCCTGCGGCGAAATAAATGTATTTATCAATAATAGCGTTGCCACCTGGTCCAGCAGTTCGCGGTCATTCTTGTTAATTGCCTCCAGTTTGGCATATGCTAACGTACCAATCGATCTGCGTTCCTGCAGGTCCAGTCCGAAGCTCAGTTTGGGCTCTTCCAGCGAGCCACGCATATGGAGTATTACATCTACATTCTGCGGCGTTTTGGCATCACGGGCCTCGTCCTCACTAAGGGTTTGCTTTTCGCCTTCCATGAGCAGATCATAGAGCCTTGCCTTGGTAGTGTATACACCTTCCACGTTCAGGGTGGTCTGTGATATAGGCCCCTTAAATGATATCCTGCTTCCCTGGTTCAATATGAACATTCTCCGGAATGCCAGCTCGTTAAAAGTGAATGTATAGCTGCCTTTTTCCAGCAGGTAGTCACCGTACATCGTTACGTCCCCGCCTATTGGTATATTTATTTTCAGGTTGCCATAGCCCGCGCCGTTGATGGCATCACCCGTACTCGGGTCTATCACCATGGTTATTTCACCTTCAGGCGTCAGGTTGGCATTAATAACCATCGTCACCTTGTTGGTGCTTTTCTTTACGGCCTGTTGTTGCACCTGTCCATACTGCTTAAAGCTGATATAATTGTAGGTGCCCACGTCCGATCCCTGGTCTACAGGAAGGAAGAGGTGTGATTTCTTTATCGGCGTTGCGGTGATGTCTATCTTAATGTTGTTCGGCGGTCCCGTGACATTAAAGCGATCAATCTTGGCAGTAAGGTTACCATAGAACACGGAGCTCTCATAGTCCTTCAGCTTTATGACCTCGAATTCCTCGGCCTTCATAGAGAACGACAGTCTCATTTTCTCAAATCGGTCGTGGGTGATGATGCCGCTCAGCTCGGCTATATTGTCGTTAGGGTCGTAAACGTTTACATCTCCTATATCTATTTTCTTTTCGTCAATTTTAATGGTCGCCTCAGGTATCCTATATTTCAATCCAAGGAACTCTACCTTAGTAGCAACTTTATTCAGATAAATGGTGCCTTTTATATCCGGAACTTGCCCTGTTCCTCCTATGGCTATTTCACCGCTTACGGTGCCTTCTATGTCGCTTAAGTAACCCGACATAGCTGCCTCTGCCCAGGAAAGGGGAGCGTTGAAGAAACGCACGCCTCCATCAAGCCTTTGGCTGCTGGTGCTGTCGCTTCTCACTTTACCGAAGACATTCACCGACGCGTTACCATTATAAATGCCGCTTTCAGGATCAAGGAACAATCCTTTTTCTTCATCAAAGTTGCCGCTTACGATCACATTTCCCAGTGTATCGCCGCCTATCTTTATATCGGAACCTTTCAGCTTTGCAGCAAAGTACCGGCTCCTGAACATATTGTCTATCCTTATATCACCATTCACACGCCCTTCCGGTTCATATTCATCCAGCCCGGCTACTGCACCCACTTCCTGTATATCTAGGTTCTCTACTTTTATGTTCAGCGATTGCTTCGTTAATTCGTCCAGCGAGTTTACAGAAATTTTTTGCAGTCCAGACTGCAGGTATAATCCACTCACATACAGGTAGTCATCGCTAAAGATGATATTGCTACCGCTGGGTATTTCCCACCTGTTTTTGTTCAGGAAGAATTCTGACGGCAGCATAGTTACATACAGTGAATCACCGCTCGCATATGCCCTGCCATTCAGGGTTGCGGTACCATAAGAGCCATCCGAAGTAGTTGCTACAGTAAACTCTAGTGAATCATTTCCTAAAGTAGTATTAAGTCGCAGCGTTCCGTCCAGTACGCTGTCGCCTACTACTATATTGCTTACGCTGCCATTAAGAGCCAGTTTGCGGAAATCACCCTCGCCGTTCAGTTCAATATTGTTCATATGCACCGAGCCTATAGCACCGCTTGCAGCTTTCAGGTTCAGAGTTAGTCGTTGCGTATTAGTGTTCAGCGATCCGCTCACTACGGTGTTGTCAAAGCCAGTCACCGAGGGAGCTATCACAGCCAGCATACTGTCTATCACTTTCGTTGTGATCGTGAAGCTGATATCTTGCGGAGGTGCGGCTTTAGCAGGAGGGTCTATATAATTAGGCAGGTAACCATATACATAGTACTGCGCGGAATAGGGCAGGCTGCTGAGTTCAAAGTTGCCCACTATCCGGGCAGTCACATCATTGCTCTCAACTACCAGTAGTTTCTGGCCATTCTCTATCGAGGAGTTGACATATATAGAGTCCACATCCAGCTGGTGACCATTCCTGGTCAGGTTAATGTTATACAATCTTGCATAGCCTATAAAGTCATCTATGTTGGTTCCTGTTGCGTTCAAATCAAAGTCAGCAACAAGATTCATGGAGTCTTTAGTCAGGTTAATGGCTTTGAGGTTGCTTGATAATACGTTGGCCGTTGCATTAATTTTAGGCAGATTGTCATTAAAATCAAAGCTGCCGTTAAAGCCCATGGCGAGGTTCTGGTCGTCTACTATCAGCTTACCATCAAATCTCTTCTTCGCCAGTGTTCCCTCCGCGTAGATGTTCTTATACTGGTACTTGTTATAGGTAATGTGGCCAATGGTTGCGTTAATATCTATCTGTGCTATTGCCGGGTCAAAGGAATTACCCTTCACCGTTCCTTTAAAGGTGAGTGTACCTAGGTCTGGCTGCCTGAGTAAAGCTCCCAGGTTAAAGTTCTCTGTGCTTACTGTTCCCGAATAAGCGGCAGTATTGGTATTGAAGTTAGGTATGTTCAGTTTGATATCTGATGTAATGGTGCCTAGATTGGTGCTCAGTATTCCATTTGCAGCAAAGCTTTCTATATAGCCCTTATAATTGCCTTTAAAGTACACATAGCTAAGTTTCTCCAGTGCTATGTTAGGATCGTTTCGCAGGCCGGGAGCATACTTTATAATGCCCTCGCCGGTGGTGATCAGTTCGCCATTGCTGAAGTCAATAAAGGTCATTTCTATGTCCGGCAGGCCGGTCATTCTCAGGTCTCCCTTCACTGTACTTCTTCCATCCGACAAGAACAGATTTTTACCTTCTATGTCAAACACGCTTCCCTTTATCTCTCCGCTGATGTTCAGCAGGGTTGGGTACTCTCTCAGTACAGGGGCAAAGTAGGCTATGTCCCTTGAGTCTATCTGCGACTTTTTGAAATGTGCTTCCATCCGCACATTGGTAATGTAATTATTGAAGTCGGGAAAGCGATGGTAGCGCATTGCATAGTAATCCTGCAACACACTATTATTGGTTTCAAGATATAGGTCTTCACAAATAGATGCTACAGGTGATACTGTAACCTTAGCCCGGAGTTCCTTCACATCCAGTCCGCACCTTTCCTTCGCCGATAGGTGTTTGATGTTCCCATGCAGTGTGTCGCCTTTTATCCAGATATTCCCGGCATCCAGGTTAATAGTACTGATGCCCAGGTGCGAAGGATCAAATTCATTAGATATTGCGGGCCGGGCGCCAGATGTAAGGAAGAATGCACAGTTCTCGAGCGATAAGTTGTCGAAATTAATGTCCCACCCGTCCGGGTTGAATGAGGTAGTATCTGTTGGCTTACGTTGCTTTACTCTCGGTGGTCTGCCGCCTTCATAGTCCCTCGTGTTGAATGCGAAGCCTTTTACGGCCAATTCATCTATATCGATCTTCTTTTTCTTCAGGTCCAGTTCATCAGCATCCAGCTGCAGATCGCCAATATCAAAGTCCATATCACTGCCCACCCAGGCATCATCCATATGGAAGCGCACATTATGTATGTCGAGCTTCTTCAGATCCAGCTCAAATTCATTCTTGGTCCTGGTGGTGTCTTTATTAGGCTCGCCTGTATCAAATGCGTCTATCACAAACTGGTAATTCCATACATCTGAACTGCTCTTTCGGTACAGGTGTCCATAAGCATTGGAAAGTCCCAGGTAAGTGATCACCGGTTTCTCCTTCTTTACGAAGAACCAGTCGGTTATTCTTACTTCGGCCTTGCCTGCATACAGCAGGGTATCCTTGCCCTGGTCTTCTATGTAAAGCCCCTCTATCAGCAGGTGATTTAAAAAGTCGATCCGCACGTTGTCTATACTCACCCTTGTCCTCAGCTTTTCAGAAAGGATCACCGTGGCCCTTTTTGCAATAAAGTTCTGTACCGGTGAAAGATTCACCAGTATCAACAGCAATATCAACAGGCCAACTAAGCTCAGCAGTACATTGCGCGTTATTTTGAGGGCCCTCTTCAGAATCCAGGCTTGAAATATCCCGTAAAAATAACTTTTACCAGCGGTATATTATTTCAACGGCTATGTTAAACTAAAAAATTAGCAGGAATTATGCCAATGCCTGATTTTATAGGCGTTGAGCTCCCATTTTTCCTTATTTTAGCAACTTCCGGGATATAAAAGTTCTCTATTATGAAATATTTGATTTGTTCTGTTTTATTACTCTCAGCCATGAGCACAAGCGCGCAGGATGACCGAAGGCATAAGGTCCCTGAAACAAAAACTATTAACCAGGAAGATGATTTCTTCGGTACAAAAGTTAAAGATCCATATCGCTGGCTGGAAGACGACCGCTCAAATGAAACAGCTGAATGGGTTACCCGCCAGAATGGGTACACCGAGACTTACTTCCGCGATATATGGTGGATGGCCAAAATAAGGGGCAGGCTCACGGATCTCTGGAACTACGAAAAATATAGCGCTCCCTTCAAAGAGGGTGAATACACTTATTTCTACAAAAACGACGGCCTTCAGCCGCAATCGGTTCTCTATCGCCAGAAAGGCACTGCTGAAGCTGAAATCTTCCTTGACCCTAACAAGTTCACCCAGAATGGCACTACTTCCCTGGCAGGCATTGAGTTTACTAAGGATGGTTCTTTAACTGCCTTCCAGATTTCGGAAGGGGGCTCCGACTGGCGCAAGGTGATAGTACTGAATACTGCCACGAAAGAAATGGTAGGAGATACCATCCGCGACGTAAAATTCAGCGGCCTTTCCTGGAAAGGTAAAGAGGGCTTCTATTACAGCAGCTACGACAAACCTAAAGGCAGCCAGCTTTCTGAAAAAACACAGATACATAAGCTGTATTATCATAAGCTGGGAACTAAGCAAAGTGAAGACAAACTGGTTTTTGGTGGTGAAGCAACTCCGCGTCGCTATGTAGGCGGTGGCATTACTGAAGACCAGAAGTATCTGATCATCTCGGCAGCCAATGCTACTTATGGTAATGAGCTTTACATACAGGATCTTTCTACGCCTAACGCCCCAATCATGCCTGTAGTAACAGGATTTGAACACGAGCAGGATGTTATCTATGCTGAGAACGGCAAGCTGTATATAGTTACCAACCAGGGAGCGCCTAACCGCAAACTGGTAGTAGCAGATGCCACTGATCCAAAACCGGTCAACTGGAAGACCGTTATCCCGGAGATCAATTTCCCGCTTTCTGTATCTACCTGCGGTGGCAAGTTTTACGCCCAATATCTGAAAGATGCTGTTTCTGAAGTGCAGCAATACAGCCTTGATGGAAAGAAAGAACGCACCATCACACTTCCCGGCCTTGGTACTGCCAGCGGTTTCTCCGGCAAAAAAGAAGAAAAGGAGTTGTACTATACCTTTACGGCATATACTTATCCTCCTACCATCTTTAAGTATAATATAGCCGATGGCAAATCTGATGTTTATAAAAAGGCAGGGGTTAAGTTCGATCCTTCCCAGTACGAGAGCAAGCAGGTATTTTACAATTCAAAGGACGGCACCAAAATACCGATGATCCTTACATATAAGAAGGGCATGAAGCTTACAGGCAAAAATCCTGTACTGCTCTATGGCTATGGCGGTTTTAATGTTAACCTTACTCCCGCATTCAGTGTTAGCAATACCATCCTTATGGATGTAGGCGGCATTTATGCGGTGGCCAACATCCGGGGTGGTGGCGAATATGGCGACAAATGGCACGATGCAGGTACCAAGATGAACAAGCAAAACGTTTTTGACGATTTCATCGCAGCTGCTGAATACCTCATCAAAGAAAAATACACCTCTAAAGATTACCTGGCCATCGCCGGTGGTTCTAACGGCGGCCTGCTGGTTGGCGCCTGCATGACGCAGCGTCCCGACCTTTATAAAGTCTGCGTCCCTGCTGTCGGTGTAATGGATATGCTTCGCTACCATAAGTTCACAGCTGGTGCAGGCTGGGCCTACGATTATGGCACTGCAGATGATAGTAAGGAAATGTTCGGCTACCTCCATAAGTATTCACCTGTTCACAACCTCAAGAAAGGCACCTGCTATCCTGC
>CAMPKR010000011.1 GCA_946887345.1 uncultured Bacteroidota bacterium
GCCATCTTAATGAAAATAATTAATCTAGCCACCAACCATTTTTCAGTACATTACCTTTATAATTAAAGAAGGCGCCTTTAGGCGCCTTCTTTAATTATCCATCATAAAAATAATCCGACACCTATGGCACGGGCAGTGCCTGGGGTCAATCTACTTTGCTATACTTATCAAATTCACTACCTGCGAATTCGCAATAGCACAAGGATTAATACCCGGCAGCCCTTCAGGCACAGGTGTTTTTAATTTTTTGTAGTAGACATCCCATGCGGGGAATGTCTTTCCGTTTTTGGACTTGAACGTCATTGGCTCCATCGGGAAAAGATGTGGTGCACTATCCTTCTTAAAACAATTATATACCAGTTCCGAGCAATACAAGGAATCAGATCCCGGCAGAAAAGCATCATCATAAGGAGCCCCTATATAAACGATGGCTTTCTTTACTCCTGTTTCTATATACGATTTGTATTCGGGCTTTAGCCTTGCAACATACAGTGTCGGTGAATTATCCCTTTGCAGGAAATCGGGTAGGGGGCTCAGCTTTACTTCTTTTCCTATCGCCTCTATCACGTAGGGCATGTTCTTCTCATAGTGCACTATCCCGCAGTGGTTAAACATCCTGTTTTGTTCGCACGGTGTCGTTGCTATAATTGCATCACACAGGTCACCGCAGGGTATCTTCTGCAGTACAATGTCACCTTCTTTTAATTTAAGGTTAATGTTCTCCTGTGCCCTTGTGTTAAATGAGAAGATAATGTTCGCCAGAATGGAAATAAGTATCAGTTTCTTCATAATGCAAATTTACAGATTAATAAAATGCATCTTCAAAATGAACAATGTCTTTCACCCTGTCTTTATCAAATTGTATGCTGATTACATCAAAGCGGATTTGACCATATTGTGGATTTTCCGTCGTGAAAGCCAGGGCAGCCTGTTTCATAAAGTCTTGTTTCTTAAGGTTTACATATTCTTCCGGGAACCCATAATAGAAGCTCTTTCTGGTCTTAACCTCAGCAAACACTAGTATATCATCCTTTTGGGCTATAATATCTATCTCCTTCTTCTCAAAACGATGGTTTTTATGAAGTATATTATACCCCTTTTTTAGCAAAAAGTTTTCGGCTATTTGCTCGCCTTTTAAGCCAGTTTCGTTATGTTTGGCCATCGAAATAGGAAAAAGTAAGTATGAAGCAATTAATCGAAGGCTTTACCAATCAATTGAAGGAAGCCCTTATTATAGGGCAAAATTACCGTTTTAAATCTGCTAAAAAAGAATTCTCCAATGTAATATTAACTGGTCTGGGTGGAAGCGGCATTGGTGGCTCTATCGTTCAGAATTTTGTTTTCGACAAAATGAAGCTCCCCTTCATCGTCAACAAAGACTATTTTCTGCCTGCTTTCGTCAGCAAAGATTCACTGGTTATCGTTTCTTCTTACTCCGGCAACACCGAGGAAACAATTGCGGCCCTGAAGAAAGCGCTACAGGTTAAAGCGACGGTTGTTTGTATTACCTCGGGTGGTGAAGTATCTAAAATAGCTACCCGCAAAAAAGTGGATTGCATTTTGTTACCCGCCGGTATGCCTCCCCGGGCTTGCATAGGTTATTCTATGGTGCAGGTATTATACACTCTGGCTAATTTCGGTTTGATAAAAGGCGATTTCGAAAAGAACATTGCTGCATCTATCAGGCTCTTAAATGCTGAGTCTTCTGACATCAAAAAGAAAGCAAAATCAATAGCGCAAAAACTCAATGGTAAAACCCCGGTTATCTATTCTTCTTCAGAATACGAGGGGCTTGCCATCCGCATTCGTCAGCAGATCAATGAGAACTCCAAGATGCTCGCATGGCATGGTGCCATCCCTGAGATGAACCACAACGAGCTTGTTGGCTGGAAGGATAAGGCTCCCGAAAAAGCTGTGCTCCTCCTGCGCAACGAGAACGACTACGAACGCGTCCAGACTCGTATGGAGATCAACAAAAAAGTGATAAAGAAGTGTACTCCTAATATTATCGAGATTTATTCCAAAGGCAAATCATATTGGGAACGCATCTTCTACTTCATACATCTCACCGATTGGGTTTCGGTCTATCTCGCCGACCTTCATAGGGTAGACGCAACAGAAGTTAAAGTTATCGATTACCTCAAAGGAGAACTCGCAAAAGTGTAAGAATAAAACAACTATATATAATTAAAATGGTGGGCTTATCCCGCCATTTTTGTTTTATAAATTTCCGCCGAACCTCGTTATTACCGGTTTTGCAAACTGGGATGAGCGGAAACCCTTGACAGTATTGGGTTTCTTCAATTTTTATTACCGATTCTTTACCGCTATCTTTCCGGTTTGTTACCGCTTTATTACCGGTTTGTTACCGGTTATTACTGCTTTGTTACCGGTTGTTACCGACAGCAGAAGGATATTTTAAAGAGCTGAAACCCGCGTGCAGTAAGGCTTTTGGCGGATATGGCAAAGATACGAGCTAAGAGTGGAGCGGACCAAATAAAGTTTTGCACAATGGACAGTTTCTCTGGCAAGAGTGAGTTTGTGCGCACAAAGAGCTCCAGAAAAAATCCTTTTAAAAAACTCTTGAAACATCTCAAAACCTTACGTACCTTTGCCGCCCTGGCAAGTCTTATACGGCTAGCTCCCTCTGGATCCCCCAGGACAGGAATGTAGCAAGGGCGGGAGGTTGTAGCAGCGCGATGTGAGTAACTTGCCAGTTCTTTTATTTATGATAGTTTTCCCCAATCTATCTACAATAATTTCTCACAACTGGCAAGGCTGAAGGAATTAGCTACCTTTGCGCCATAGAATCACAAAAAATATAGTTTTCTCAATATTCAATCGCAATTATGAAATTTTTCATTGATACAGCTAATCTGGACCAAATTAGAGAAGCAAATGAACTGGGCATTTTGGACGGTGTTACTACCAACCCCAGCCTGATGGCAAAAGAAGGCATTAAAGGCCAGGAAGCCGTAATGCAGCACTACAAAACTATCTGCGAAATGGTAGACGGACCTATTTCTGCTGAGGTTATCAGCACCGATTTCGCCGGGATTGTAGAAGAGGGAAAGAAATTGGCTGCTATTCACCCTAATATCGTAGTAAAAGTGCCTATGATCAAGGATGGTATCAAAGCTATCAAATGGTTCACCGATAATGGTATCCAAACCAATTGTACGCTGGTGTTTTCTGCGGGCCAGGCCATTCTGGCGGCTAAGGCTGGTGCCTCATTTGTTTCTCCTTTCATCGGCCGCATCGATGACAGCAGCTGGGATGGTGTTCAGCTCATCGAGCAGATAGTAGGTGTTTACAATGCCCAGGGGTTCATGACCGAAGTGCTGGCAGCCTCTATCCGTAATCCGTTACACATCGTTCGTTGTGCAGAAGCCGGTGCTGATGTTTGCACTTGCCCGCTCACTTCTATTCTCGGCCTCCTAAAGCATCCCCTCACAGATCTCGGCCTGGAGCAGTTCCTGAAGGATGCTAAATCAATGCAGTAATATTGCAAACTAATCATAAAAGAAAAGCTCCCGTTTTGGGAGCTTTTTCTTTTTATGCAAGTATTACTTTTTTTACATCTTCAAGTATATCCAATGCCTCTTCCTTACTGTTGCCCTCAGCATAAACCCTCAGCAATGGCTCAGTTCCGGAGGCACGCAATAGTATCCAACCACCGTTGTCCAGGTGGTACTTAATGCCATCTATTGTCTCTATACGGTTGAATGAGTATTTTCCGAACTGCTTATAATTATTTTCAGCAGCGTTCTTTATAATTGACTCTTTGACTGAGTTCTCTATCGTTAAGTCGTTGCGCTCATACACAAAGCGACCTACCACTTCATACACTTCTTCGCAGAGTTGCTTCAGCGTTTTTCCGCTCTTGGTCATGTATTCATATATCACCAGCCCGTCGTAGATACCATCGCGCTCAGGTATATGGCCCTTCACGGCTATACCGCCGCTTTCTTCGCCACCCACCAGCACATCTTCATTCACCATTATCTCGCTTATGTATTTAAAGCCTATCGGTGTTATCTCTATTGGCAGGCCGTATGCTTCACACATTCTCTTCACGCGATCAGTGGTTGAGAAAGCAATTGCTACTTTCCCCGTCATACCTTTATACTTGTGCAGGTAGTGTATCAGCAGCAGTATGATGTGGTGCGCGTCTACAAATTGCCCATCTTCATCATAAAGGCCTATGCGGTCTGCATCGCCATCTGTGGCCAGACCTATTTTTATTTCAGGGGTATTGCGTACGGTGCGCGCCAGTTCCTGCAGGTTCTTATCCAGTGGCTCAGGGGCCTGGCCATGGAAGCCGGGATTATCGTCACAGTGCAGCAGCACAGCATTTGGCAGTACCCGGCGTATTACATTCTGCCCTGCACCAAACATGGCATCATACGCCAGTTTGTACGGGGACTTTGCCAGCGCTTCAAAATCGAATTGCTCCTGCAGGTAGTTTACATACATGTCCTCCAGGTTCACGTACTGTAGCATGCCTTCTTTTTGCCAGTGTGCCAAACCTTGATTTGGTATATCTACTTCTCCAGGTATCAGGGCTTCTACAGCAGCTATATCCTTAGGGCTCGATGGTCCGCCATGAGCGCCTTTGAGTTTGTAACCGTTGTAAGCGGGTGGGTTGTGTGAAGCTGTAATTACCACACCCTGCTGCGCGCCCAGTTTCAGTACCCCGAAGGATATCATTGGCGTACTAATAAAGCCTTTTGCCATCAGTACTTTAATACCATTGGCGCAAAGTGTCTTCGCCACTACTTCAGTAAATAGTTCCCCACCAAAACGGCAGTCGTGGCCCAATACTACTGTAGCATCTTTGCCCCTGCCGTTTAGCCAGTCGGCCAGTCCCTTTGATACACGTGCTACGTTATATACTGTAAAGTCTTGTGCTATAATGGCGCGCCAGCCGTCCGTCCCGAATTTTATTTTTTCTGTCTGCATCTACTTTAACGAGGTTTCAGATAATGCTTAAAGCATTAAAATTGTTTAAATGTTGGTCCCTTTATACGGGCATCAAATTTAGTAAACCTTTCGTACCCCCGGCATTATTTAACTTTAATAAAAATTTCAGCAGGCATGGCGCATATGTTCAGCTCGGTCAACCCCGCTACAGACAAGAAGATAGGTACTTACAAGGCAGATGATCCGGTAAAAGTCGACAAAGTACTAAAGCAGTCACAAAAGGCTTTTGAAGGCTGGAGGCTGCTCTCGCATAAAGAACGGGGTAAGACACTGAAGGCCATTGCTGCGCAACTCAGAAAGGATAAGGATAAGCTGGCCAGGCTGGCCACTGCAGAAATGGGGAAACCGATACAGCAAAGCCTTGACGAAGTGGAGAAATGCGCCAAAACCTTTGACTACTATGCCAAGGAAGGCCCTAAATTTCTAAAGGACGAAATAGTAAAGACCGATGCCCGCAAGAGCTACGTGAGCTACCAGCCACTGGGTGTCGTATTGGCTATCATGCCCTGGAATTTCCCTTACTGGCAGGTATTCCGGGCTATGGGCCCTGCACTGATGGCAGGTAATGCTGTGATACTGAAGCACGCCTCTAATGTAAGCGGTTGTGCCCTGGCAATTGAAGATGTAATAAAGAAAGCTGGCGCTCCTAAAGGGCTTTTTCAAACTTTACTCTTACCCTCGTCAGAAATAGCTGATCTGATAGCAAAGCCTGAAATATCTGCCATAACCTTAACAGGCAGCACGGAGGCTGGCAAACAAGTTGCATCTGTTGCCGGCCGCAATATTAAAAAGCAGGTACTGGAACTTGGCGGAAGCGATGCTTACATTATACTGGAAGATGCTGATCTGGACCTTGCTGTAAAAACCTGCGTGGATGGCCGCCTCATCAATAGCGGGCAGAGCTGTGTGGCAGCCAAGCGCTTTATAGCCGTTAAATCTATTCGTAAAGAATTTGAAAAAAAGGTGGTGGAAGCAATGAAAGCTGCGAAATTCGGCGACCCTATGGACAAGAATAATAAGATCGGCCCTCTTGCCCGGCTAGACCTTCGTGAATCGCTTCATAAGCAAGTAGAGGCCAGCATTGCAAAAGGATCTAAGCTCCTATGCGGCGGCTATGTGCCGGAAGGTGAGGGCGCATATTATCCGCCATCTGTACTCACAAACGTAAAGAAAGGCATGCCTGCCTATGATGAAGAACTCTTCGGCCCCGTAGCGTCTATTATAGAAGCTAAAGACGAGAAGGATGCGATACGCATTGCCAATGATAACATCTACGGCCTTGGTGCCGGCATCTTCTCGAAGAACCGCGCAAAGGCTGAGAAGATTGCAGCCAATGAACTGCAGGCCGGCAACTGCTTTGTTAACGCATTTGTACACTCCGACCCACGTCTGCCTTTCGGTGGTGTAAAGCAAAGCGGATATGGAAGGGAATTGAGTATATTTGGGATAAGGGAGTTTACCAATATCAAAACAGTTTTTATTCAGTGATTCATACATACCTGGCCTTAGGCGATTCATATACAATAGGAGAGCAGGTACCGATGAAGGAGAATTTTCCCCACCAGTTAGCAGCTATGCTCAATGCCAAAGGCATTAAAGTTGCTGATCCTGTTATCATAGCCAAAACCGGCTGGACAACAGACGAACTTGCTGCTTCCATCCGCGAGCACAACCTGCACGAGGCTTTTACCTTTGTTACGCTCCTGATAGGGGTGAACAATCAATATCGTGGCCGTGACCTGGACAATTATAAAACTGAATTGACCCAACTACTGGACCAGGCCATAGTATTCGCCAACGGCCACACTCAAAATGTTTTCGTGGTTTCTATTCCAGATTGGGGCGTTACTCCTTTCGCTGAGGGCCGCGACAGGGCAAAAGTTGCTCATGAAATAGATGCCTACAATAAAGCCAAAAAGGAAATTACTCTCGCGCATAAATGTCATTATACCGATATCACCGATAGCACGCGCAAGAACGGCACAACGAAAGACTACCTTGCGGAAGATGGTTTGCATCCTTCCGGTAAGGAGTATAAAATATGGGCTGAAAGACTATTGCCTGCTGTGGCTAAAGTGCTGAAGCCTTGATTACCGAAGGGATTCAAATAAGCGATTGAGCTTTTCTTTATTCACTATTTTCTGCCACTGGGTTCCGTCTGCTATTATGCGCTCATTTACCCTGGCAACGTAGTCTGTCACTACTTCATTTCCATTTACGGCTGTTAGTGTCGCAGTAAAGACTACTTCCTGTCCTGGCAGGGCAGGGGAGATATGCTTTACAGAAATGCCACTTCCGATGCCTTCTTCGCCTTCTTCTTTCATTTCCAGCACAAAAAGCCGCCCGCTCCATTCCGCATCCCTGGTGAGGGCAAATGTAGAATATACCGCGTGGACTTCTCCGCTCTCGAACTTAGCGCTGTCCTCCGCAGCCACCACGTGGCTGTAAGTCTTGATATCTCCTATGTTAAAGGGGTTTTTCATGATCTGACCACAAAATAATATAAAAGCTGGGCATCATCTTATAAGCCATTTTTTATTTTATTAACATTTAGCACCTTATCTTTGTTGTAGTTTAATGAAGAGGTTCCTCGTCATACCGCTCATGCTCATATACCTGCTCTCGGCATCAGGTATAGTATGCTACCTGCACTATTGCGGTAGCGAGTTGGTATCGGTTAATATGTACACCGAAACAGAAGGTTGTGATGATGGTGGCTGCGGTGACGAGTCAGAAGAGCCGGACGATTGCTGTAAGGACGAAGTGATCACCGCAAAGGTGATGCAGGACCAGAACAGTAACCAGGCCTTCAAGCTGAAATTTAATACGATCTTTGTTGATATAGTTCCCGTTCAACTCGCGTCATTCGATGACTGTGCGGCGTGCTCAGTTCATTACACCTCCAAAGTAAATAATGCCAATGCTCCGCCGGGGCCGTGGCAATCGATACCTCTCTACAAGCTGCACTCCCGTTTCACATATTATGGTTAGCATCTGGCACCGCTATGCGGCAAGCAGATCTTTTTTTACAACCATAATATTTAATACATGAAACAACTAATAGTTTTTCTTTCGATCATATTTTTTTCGGTAACCGCTTTCGCGCAAAAGAAAGGTGTCGTTACTGAACATTACAACGTGCTGGGCAACTGTGGTACTTGTAAGAAGCGCATTGAGAATGCCGCTTTCATTAAGGGCGTGAAGCGTGTGGAATGGAACAAGACGACCAAGGATCTGACACTTACCTACGATAACACCAAAGTGGGTGCAGAGGATGTGATGAAGAGCATCGCAAAAGTTGGCCACGAGTCCGAGCTTGTTAAGGTGTCAGAGAACGATCCCGCCTACAAAAAATTACCTTCCTGCTGCGCCTATAAAAGTAACACGTGCGAGGACGACGAATAACTTCGTTTTCCAGGCTTAAACATATCTTGACGCTGACCCTGTTACTGTTTTGCCAACAAGCCTTTGCGCAGGAGGCAGGCAGAATAGTGAAGGGCACAGTAAAAGAAAAGGACAACAAAGGGAAACTACTGCCTTTAACAGGCTCTTTGGTAGCAGCGCCACAGAATGGCAGCTCTGCAAGTACCGACGCTAAAGGTGAATTCTCTTTATCCTTACCTGAAAGTGTAACTGTACTGGTAGTTTCTTATGTAGGCTACAACAGTGATACGCTGACCCTTAAGCCGGGCAGTAACGAGTTGGAGATCATCCTGGAAGCGCCCCGTAAACTGGATGAGGTGACCATTCTCCGCAAACGCAAAAGCACCGAGATCAGTCTCATCGATCCGATGAAAACTGAGCGTATCGGCGCCAAGGAACTGATGAAGGCGGCCTGCTGCAATCTAAGCGAGAGCTTTGAGACCACCCCCTCGGTAGACGTAGCTTTTACTGATGCTATATCGGGCTACAAACAAATACAGATGCTTGGCCTTGCGGGTCCGTATACCCTGATAACGCGGGAGAATATTCCTGATGTCCGTGGCCTTGCTTCAGTAACCGGTCTCACTTTTACGCCCGGCAGCTGGATTGAGGGCATGCAGCTCAGCAAAGGAACAGGTAGTGTGGTGAACGGCTACGAAAGCGTTGCGGGCCAGATAAATATAGAGCTGAAAAAGCCTTTTGAAGAGGAAAGCGAGCGTTGGCTCTTTAATCTCTACCAGAATACCCAGGGCCGCTCAGAGGGTAACATTGTTCTTGGTCACAAACTGAATGAAGAAGTGTCTACCAGCCTGATGCTTCATGGCCGCAGCCAGTGGATGAAAGTCGACCAGAACAAGGATGGCTTTCTGGACCAGCCAATGGGTCAGCAATTTGTCGGCCTTAACCGCTGGTACTACTTCTCTCCGAAAGGACTAGAGATACAGGGCGGTGTAAAAGGCACTTACGTTACCAACACTGGTGGCCAGTGGGATTACGCCAATGGCGCGGAGCAGACTGCAGGGAATCCCTGGGGTTTTGAACTAAACACGCAACGCCTAGAAGGCTGGGCTAAGATCGGTAAGGTGTTTAAACGTCCCGGAACCAGTATGGGCTTGCAGCTTTCCGGCGTTTATCACGACCAGGATGCCATGTATGGCACGCGCTCGTATGATGCTCAGCAGAAAACACTCTATGCCAACCTCATCTACCAGGGTTATATCGGCAATACGAACCACATCATCAAAGGAGGCCTTAGCAGCCTCTATGATAACTACAATGAGCAGGTGCTGAATAAAACCTTTGTACGGACAGAAGTAGTACCTGGCGCTTTTGTGGAGTATGCTTACAATTATCTTACTAAGTTCAATGTGGTAGCAGGCCTGCGTGGGGACTATCACAACCTGTACGGGGCTTTTGTGACCCCACGCCTGCATGTGCGTTACGCTCCTTATGAGAAGACTGCCATCCGGGCATCGATCGGCCGTGCACAGCGCACTGCCAATATTGTGGCAGAGAACATGGGCTACCTGGCCAGCAACAGGCTCTTCGTCATCTTTGGTGATAACAGTACTAACAAGCCATACGGCCTGGATGCGGAAGTGGCATGGAATACAGGTGTTAACCTCACGCAGAAGTTCATGCTTGACTACCGTGATGGTGCTTTTAGTGTAGACTATTACTATACCAACTTCACCAACCAAGTGGTGATAGACGTTGAGGACCCGCATACCGTACGATTCTACAACCTGAATGGCCAGTCGTACGCTCACAGTCTTCAAGGCCAGTTCGATTATGAGTTGATCCATAATCTTGATCTCCGCCTGGCTTATCGCTGGTATGATGTAAAGACTACTTATACAGGTACGCTAAAGGACAAGCCGCTCATTGCTGCACACAGGGCTTTCGCAAATGTGGGTTATGAGACGAGGAATAAGTGGAAGTTTGACTATACGCTGCACTGGACGGGTGCCAAGCGAGTGCCGACCCTTCATCACAGCCATGCATCGGAAGTAGTGAATGGCTATTCTCCTTCATTCTTCCAGATGAATGCGCAGGTGAGCAAAGGTTTCGGTGACAATTTTGAAGTATATGCAGGTGGCGAAAACCTGACCAACTATATGCAGCATGATGCCATAATAGGCGCTTCTGACCCTTTTGCCCAGGGCTTTGACGCCGCGATGGCCTGGGGCCCGGTGATGGGCAGGAATATTTATGCCGGACTTCGGTATAAGATAAGGTGACCTGGTGCTCGATACTGGATGCTCGATCCTCGATATTTTGCAATATTGGATGATCGAGTATCCGGAAACGAGTATCCGGAAACGCGTATTATCTTTGCTCTATGGACTTTGATAAGCTGCGCGATATATGCCTGTCCTTTCCGGGAGCAACAGAAGGCGTGAAGTGGGAGAACCACATATGCTTTATGGTGGCAGAAAAGATGTTCTGCATTACTACCATAGATGATGGAGCACAAGATGTATCCCTGAAAGTAAGCGATGATAACTTTGACAGCCTGACGGACCGTGATGGCATCATTCCTGCTCCCTATATGGCCCGCAATAAGTGGGTGCGCGTGGAGCGCTACAAATATCTGAAGGATAAAGAGTGGAAAGAACTACTGGCAGAGTCATACGAACTCATCAAGTCTAAGCTTCCTAAAAAAGTACAGCAAAGTCTATAGCATGTGGACCTGCCCCAAATGTAAACGAACTTTTACGCGTGATCACCAGGCTCATTCCTGTAACGACAAATCGATAGCCGATTTTTTAAAGGGTAAGTCGGAAAATGTGATCGCGATGTATGACCACTTTGTGCGGGAACTAAGTGCCTTGGGTGATGTGCAGATAAGAGCTACCAAGACAGCCATTGCGTTGTCCGCTGATGTGCGCCTGGGGGATATACGACGCCTGGGCAAGGATTTCGTGGATATTTGCTTCTATTTCGACCGCGCTTACGAAGATAATCTCTGTTTTTATAAAATAGCTAATGTTCCCGGCTCTGACCAGCACAACCATTATTTCCGCATGTACAACATAGAGGATCTTAACGAGGAGGTGCTGATGTATATGAAGAAGGCCCTCAAGCGGGCAAAGCGCGATTAAGTTTTATGGAATAACAACTGCCAGGCGTCTTTCCGAAAAGACGCCCATGAATGTTCGGCTCATCTTACTACTGGCAATTAGCCTCTATGCCTGCAAGCAAAGCACCACAGGTCAAACCCAGGCCCCAGATCGCCCAAGCCTGATCAACGAGTGGGGGAAGATTATTGAAACACGATTTGATCCCCCGCCAGGGTATCGTCGCGGGGCGTTACCGGATGGTAGCTTTGGCAAGTATTTACGCGGTCTGCCATTAAAACCTCACGGGTCGCCGGTACTTTACTATAACGGCGATGAAAAGCCTAACAATAACATCTATTCAGGTGTGGTAGCCATGGACATCGGTAAGCATGATCTGCAGCAATGCGCCGATGCAATAATGCGGCTACGTGCGGAGTATCTTTATAGTAGCAAGCAAACGGATAAAATTCACTTCAATTTCACTTCCGGGTTTCGCGCTGATTTCACCAAATGGGCCGCAGGAAGCCGTATCTCCGTGAATGGCAATCGTGTTAGCTGGCAGGGTGGGAGAATGGCTGACCATTCGTATGCATCTTTCCGGAAGTACCTGGAAACTGTTTTCTCCTATGCAGGAACTTTGTCTTTGTCAAGAGAATTACAGAAAGTGGATTACAAGGATCTCACTATCGGTGATGTTTTTATACAAGGAGGCTCGCCGGGTCATGCCGTGATAGTGGTGGATATTGCGCAGGATAATATGGGCAAGAAGATATACCTGCTGGCTCAGAGTTATATGCCCGCGCAGGAAATTCAGGTACTTCATAATCTTATGAATAAGAGCATCAGCCCCTGGTATGAACTGGATGAGACACAAACCATAATTTCCACTCCTCAATGGGATTTCACTTCATCTAACCTGAAACGCTTTCCTTTAGAATAAAAAAAGAGCCTCCTGACCAGGAGGCTCTCTATCTTTTAAAAAATCAATCTTACCAAACTTTTGCCCTTTCAGCTTCAGGACGCCACATCTTGTCGCCTTCCTTGATGCCGAAGGCATTGTAGAATTCAGGCATGTTGCTCAACGGACCATTGCAGCGAGCCTCACTTGGAGAGTGAGGATCAGTCATGATACGCTTCATCGCTTCTTTGTCGGTTGACTTAGCACGCCATACCTGTGCCCAGCTCAGGAAGAAACGTTGGTCGGGCGTAAAGCCATCTATCATTTCGTTGCCTTTGCCTTGCTTTGTTTTCTTGAAAGCTTCGTAAGAAATTGCGATACCGCCAAGATCAGCCAGGTTTTCACCCAGGGTTAATTCGCCGTTTATGTGAACTGAATCGAGAATAGTGAAAGTGTTGTATTGGTTTACAACCATGTCAGCCTTCTCTTTGAACTTAGCAGCATCAGTTGGTCCCCACCAGTCTTTCAGGTTGCCATCTGCTGCATATTGCCTGCCCTGGTCGTCGAAACCGTGCGTCATTTCATGCCCGATTACACCGCCGATGCCACCATAGTTAACAGCGTCATCAGCTTCAGCATCGAAGAATGGGAACTGCAGGATACCTGCCGGGAAAACGATTTCGTTGAATGCAGGATTGTAATAGGCATTTACCGTAGGAGGTGTCATTTGCCATTCGGTCTTATCTACGGGACGACCCAGCTTAGCCAGTGTATAATCGTATTCAAAAGCTGAAGAAGCCAGGATATTCTTAACATAGTCGTTACCAACTATTTCCAGTTTGCTATAGTCTTTCCATTTGTCAGGATAGCCGATCTTCTTCATGAAGGCGCTCAGCTTTTCCTGTGCTTTTGCCTTAGTGCTGTCGCTCATCCAGTCAAGGCGCTTAATGCGGTCAGAATAAGTTTCTTCCAGGTTCTTCACCAGTTCCATCATACGTTGTTTCGCTTCAGGTTTGAAGTGTTTGTCTACGTACATTTTACCCAGCAGTTCACCCACTGAACCGTCTACTACGTTCAGTACGCGCTTCCACCTTGGCTTTTGCTCTTTTTGTCCGCTTACTTCTCTTCCGTAGAAGTTGAAGTGGAGTTCATCGAAGTTCTTGCTCAGGAATGGGGTCATGTCATTTACGACGTGGAACTTCAGGTACTTCTTCCATACGTCAAGCGGAGTTGCTTTCAGTTGCTTGCCCGCTTCTTTAAAGAAGTTAGGAGTAGCAACTATCAGGCTGTCCTGGCCGGTGATCTTCATATCAGCGAAGAGCGCTTTCCAGTCTATGCCTGGAGTAGCTTTTGCGGCGCCGTCAAGGCTGTATTTATTGTACAGCTTGTAAGGGTCACGCATTTCTACGCGCGTCATGGAAGCTCCCGCCAGTGCAGTTTCCAGTTTATAGATGTCAGCTGCGTCTTTGGTTGCGATAGCTTTGTCAACACCCATTAGCTCCAGCAGTTCTACCTGGTATTTTTTGTAAGCCTCGCGGATCTTGGCTGTATTTTCATCTGTCTTAAAATAATAGTCCCTGTCAGGCAGGCCAATACCACCCTGGTAGAACTGGGCTATAACCTGCGTAACATTCTTGTCATCAGGACCTATACCCATGCCATACAATTCGCTCAGGCCCTGTGTTTGCAAATAGGCGATCTCTTTCATCACGCCGTTGGCATCTGTAATAGCATCTATACGAGCCAGGACGCCATTCAGGGGAGTAATGCCTGCTTTGTCTATAGCAACAGTATCCATAGCGCTGCGGTACAGGTCGCCGATCTTTTGTTCGGCGCTGCCTTTAGCAGCGTCTTTTTGAGCAGCCGTGGATTCCAGTATTGCCTTCAGGTATTCGTAATTGTTCTCTATCAGTTGGTTAAAACTTCCCCACCTTGTCTGGTCGCCGGGTATCTCGTTATTTTTTAGCCATGCACCATTTGCATAGAGGAAGAAGTTCTCGCCCGGGCTAACCGTGGTGTCCATATTGGCCGGATCTAAGAATTTACGGGCTGTTTTTTGTTCCGAACCCGAATCGGTATTGTTCTGGCAAGATGCCATGGCCAGCAAAGCTGCCCCTGCAAGCAAAGTGTGCTTCAGTTTCATTTCAATATAAATTTTGCGAAAAACAAATGTAGTAAAACTAAAACTAAGCCGTTAACCCCTTCCGAGGTAGTTTTTAGAGTTCCAGGCGCGGAATCCGGAATTGGGAATTAGGGTCATGCAAAACATACCTAACCATCCAGTTCCAAGTTCCCAATTACAAATTCCTCAAAAAATCATCTTCTCACCGATTTCACTTCTATTATTCCCTGGAAGTAGTAAAGCCTGCCTGTTTTCAGGTCCTTGCATTTGCTGCGTGTGCGAAGCTGCTGCACCTTCTGGAAGCGACGTCCGTCTTCTATCTCAAAAAGGCCATCTATCTGTATATCGTCTACCAGTTTATATCCCGGCTTTCGCTCGTCATAGCGGTAAAGGGCCTTATATAACCTCGGATCGGTGCAGGTACTTGCCGCTGGATTATGCAGATATGATAATAATGCTGCTTCCACATCGGCCGGGAAAAAGCGCTTACCCATAAAAGGTATCAATATATGCCTGAACTGGGTTTTCCATTCCTTGCCATGGGGTGGTACCGTATCTTTAAAATGCACATAAGTAAGCATATGTGCCAGCTCATGCAGCAGGGTAATCAGGAAGCTGAATTTGTTCAGGTTCAGGTTCACGCTTATCCTATGGTGCGGATATTCTTTGGTAGGGATCCGGTAATCTCCCAGTACACTTTTTCTCTCGTGCGTTAATGTAAGGTGTACGGAATGTGCTGTAAAGAAAGGCGCCACCATATCAAAGCTCCTTTCAGGTAAAAAATCCGCCAGCATACGGAGGTGTGTCTCTTGTTTTTTCATTTCACTTAGTCCTTCTTGCTGTTTTTGATACCATTAATGTTTCTGTAACTGTATATACGGCATAAATGCCCAGTAGCATAAATATAGAGGGCTTGTGCACGTTCGGTTTGTTGACCATTGCGTAGGCCATAACACTTATCATGCAGACAAAAAGTTTTAAAAATGTGGCGCTGTAAACGCCTCGTACAAAAGCCTGTGAATTTTTATTCAGCTGCCTGCTGATGAGAAAAAAAGAAAAGGTGGATAAAGCCGCCATCAGGAAGTTTCCTATTAGCAGGGCGGTAGTGTCATACTCCGGGGCTTGTTGGCGGAGGACAAAAAAAACTGCGTTCAGCAGCACAAAGAGTATGATCGTAATCAGTAAAAAGCGTTGTTTCATTTTGGTTTGCTAAAGTCTTTTATTATTTGCCAGAGCAGTGATATTATTGCCACTAAAGGCAGGGTAATGGTAAAAACCGGAAACTTCCAATCGAGCCACTGGTCTGCTTTGTAGCCTATAAACACAGCAGCGCCTAATGTTGCCAGCCAGGTGGTGGCCATGCCGGCATATTTCATCATGCTTCGCCTACTGCTGTTGTTCTCCTGCATTCGTCGTGTCCTCTTTTCTTACGTGTTCGGGCGTTTCTTTCTTTACTTCTTCTATTGCCTTTTTCTTTATTTCTTCATTCTTCGGGAAGATGCTCATCGCTTCTTTCCTTACCTGGTTCATATCCAGCATGGTAGTATCAGGCTTGCCGTCATACTTCCCGCTGATCACGTTCCTGATGTTCTCTTCATATTCCTGCTGGGCAGCCACCAGGTCAGAAAGAGAGTCAACACTGCTCTTAAGCCTCAGCATCTGCACGTTCGCCTTGTTGTTACCATAGCCGGGTATATAATACTTCAGCGGCGTTACCAGCAACAGGCAAACAGTGAGTGTAATCACTACTACAAACACCACACTAAAAAGAACATATAACTTCCGCAGAGTTAAACGAAACGATGCAACTTCTTCCAGCGATTCATCGTCGATGAAGACCAGCCTGTAATGACTGTTCAGCTTCTTCAATAAGCCGGGTCTTGTTGAATGTTTGCTGTTCATTCTGCGCGTCTTTCATGCGCAACAACTATTGCAACATGCTCTCTGTTATTTGTGAAAAAAATGGGGCAGTAAGCTATAGCGAATTGCGTAACTACTGTTAAAATGGGAGAGTTAAATTAAGCCATTTTTTGATTATTTTTGAAACAATTCCCCGTGGAAAAATTTTTGTGAATATCTTGCCGGACCCATAATATTTTTCCCGTTATTGGGTTATTATAAATAGAAGAAAAACGGATTCGGATATCTTGAACTTAAGGACCGGAATAGGATTCATATTATTATTTTTTATAGGCCTTCTTTTAGGCCTGCCTTCGTATGCGCAAAAGTCGAAAACGAAGCAGCCCAGTCGCGCCCAGCAAGTACTTGATTCTACCCGTGCCGCCCGCCAGGCCGAACTGGACGCTCAAAAAGCGGCAAGGCTGCGCTCAGCCGATAGCGCCAAACAGGCCCGCGCCCGCTTTGCCGATAGCATGGCTAAGGCAAGAAAGCATCGTTCCGACAGCCTGGCATATGTGAATAAACATAAAAACAGCAAAAAGTATAAGGATAGCGTGGCCAAAGCCCGCACCCGCATAACGGATAGCATCAGGGAAGAGCGCCAGTTGGTGCTGGATGCCCAGAAGGCTGAGCGGCAGGCGAGTCTGGATAGTGTCCTCGCAATACGGAAAAAAACTATGGATAGCATTAAG
>CAMPKR010000012.1 GCA_946887345.1 uncultured Bacteroidota bacterium
TTGGTATATTGATACGTATGTTCCTGGTTAACTGTGTGTGGAGATCTACCTCGCGCGGAAGGACTTCTGAATAAGCCGGAACGAGGAGTACGTCATCAAAAGTAAGCCCCTCGCCGTAGAATTTAGATTTTGCAGCCATGTGCAAAGATAGGTCAGCGAGCTCAAATTTTAAAAACAGCTTTTGACTATAGGCTTATAAACGGCCAAAACCCTTTACTACATTGACTTCTACAGCCTCTTCGCTAATGAATTTAACGCAAAGACCGCAAAGGAGCGCAGAGAATTCGCAGAGTTTATTAGCAATTCCGGTACCAACCAGTCCGGCCTCCTTTGCGCCCCTTCGCGGTGCTTAGCGCCCTTTGCGGTTAAAATATTTACCTTGCAGAAAAATTACCCCCGTTGCGTTTTAACCCACATCTCGCTTTTGAGCCACTAGAGGCCCAGGATGCTTACCAGTCGCAGGCACTGAAAAGCCTGCTTAGCTACCTGTACCTGCACTCCCCGTTTTATCAAAGGCTGCTGAAGGAACACAAGGTCAATATCTACAATATAAAGTCGATAGACGATCTGCACTTCCTGCCAACGACCAGCAAAAGCGATATGCAGGAACACAACTGGGATTTTCTATGCGTGCCCACAGAGCAGGTGAAAGAATACACTGCTACCTCGGGCACCATGGGCAGACCTGTAACTATTGCCCTTACAGCCAATGACCTCGACCGCCTCTCCTACAATGAAGAGCAGTCCTTTCTTTGTGCCGATGGCAAGCCCGAAGATACCTACCAGCTCATGCTCACCCTCGACCGCCAGTTTATGGCGGGCATAGCCTATTACCAGGGCATCCGCAAGCTGGGTGCTTCACTGGTACGTACAGGCCCGGGCCTCCCTGCCATGCAGTGGGATACTATCATGCGCCTGCAGGCCAATAGCATTGTTGCTGTTCCCTCCTTCATGCTGAAGCTGATAGAATATGCACAGGAACACCAGGTAGACCTCAAAGATTCGCCTGTAAAGAAAGCTGTATGCATAGGTGAGAGCCTCCGCAACGGCGACTTCGAGCTCAACGCCCTGGGTGAAACCATACACAAGGAGTGGCCTATTAAACTATATACTACCTACGCCTCTACAGAAATGCAAACGGCTTTTACCGAATGTGCCGCAGGCATGGGCGGCCACCAACAGCCCGATCTCATTATACTGGAAGTAATAGACGAAAAAGGCAATCCGCTGAAGTCTGGCGAATATGGCGAAGTAACTATTACCACGCTCGGTGTAGAAGGTATGCCGCTCCTGCGCTACCGCACGGGTGATATATGCACCTTCTACGAGTCCGTATGCAGCTGCGGAAGAAAATCACGGAGGCTGAGCCCTGTGCTGGGGCGTAAGCAGCAGATGATCAAGTACAAAGGCACCACGCTCTACCCGCCCGCTATTTTTGACATCCTTAACAACATCAGCTTCATTAAAGAGTACGTCGTAGAAGTCTTCACCAACGACATAGGCACCGACGAACTGATGCTGCACCTCAATACTCCCCTGCCCGTTGATGATTGCGAAATGAAGCTAAAACCATTACTGCAATCAAAGTTACGGGTAGCTCCCCTGCTCCATTTCCACTCAGCAAGCGATATGCAGCAAATGCAATTCCCCGCAGGAAGCAGAAAACAGATAAAGTTTGTGGACAACAGGAAGAGTGGGATCTGATTTTCGCAAGCGGGACGCTTGCAAATTATCGGTCTAAGCGAGACGCTTAGACGAGCAACGAACGTCAAAAATAGTTTTAAGTACATTTCTACACGAAATTCAGCGGTGGAGTGTCGCCAGGTAAGGGTTTCAGCGGATTATAGCTCAATTTTGAATCAACTCAACTCAATTTTAGATTCATTTTAGATCAATTATAGGTTCATTTTAGATCAATTCATATCAATTTTGCATCAACTCAGATCAACCAGACGGGAGGGTTTACAGTATGTCAAAGAACAGCTAAAGCCTTGCGTACATTGGCTTTGAGTAAAGATACGAAATGACGGAGGAGCGATCCAAATCTAGTTTTGCACATTGGCTCTTAACTATACAAACCAATATAAAAGCGAGCATGTTGGCTTGGCACCTCATGACAGCTGGATTGAATCTATGAATAATGCTTATTATTATGCTCAATTGCAAAAGAGACTAAATAGAATTTGTTGCTAGTGAGGAACTTTTTGGATCAGATCGCAGGCGCGAGCTACTGTATATATTCCAGTATGCGTGAGGAAGATCCAAGAATGTGGGCCATATTTCTATTGTCAGGCATGTTTTTGATCGATTTACTAAGCGTGTGTTACTTTATTGAAGATGCGCTTTCAATCAAACTTATTAGTGGTTTGGGCGATTTATTTTTTATTTCAATTGCTATTGGTATCCTAATCGTAAACTTTTCCTATTATTCAGAGGCAAGAATGAAAATAGCTGTTGAAGAATTTAGAAAGAAATCAGTGGTGCTCCAAAATATATGGAAGGCTGTCGTTTTAGTTTTATTCCTGGGCCCACTAGCAGTACGGATGTTCTTTGGGTAGAAAAAGTTACAATCCCTTCATTCCATCAATGCTTTCCTTATTTTTTACGGCGCGGTATTCTACCAGACCTTCCGGGCCTTTCTTCGCCACCCATTTGTCCATCACGTCGCGGTCTTGTTTGAATTCGTAGAGCGGGATTGAGTAACCGCAGGAGTCGGAGATGCGGGAGACCTTTACAACTATATAAGCGCGGGTGCCCAAGCGTTCGGGAAACCGGTCGTTCAGCTCTTCAAAGCTTTCATCACCGGGAGTAATTACTTCACCAGTGCCATGGAAGCGAATGATCTTGGGAGGACCGTCGAATGCGCAAAACATAATAACGATGCGGCCGTTTTCCTGCAGATGTGCTATTGTTTCCACACCACTGCCGGTGAGGTCCTGGTAAGCGACTGTGTTCCCATCTATGATGCGGAAGGAGTCGAGGCCTTTTGGCGAGCAGTTGATATGCCCCTCCGCTGAAAGCGGGGCTGTTGCAACGAAGAAGATCTTTTGCTTAGCTAGCCAGGTCTCTATTTCGGGGGTGATGGCTTCGTATATTTTTCCCATGCTATGAAGATACGACGATATGAGTGTTGGTGAGGTTAATGAAGGTTAAGCGGGAGATGGATCGAATATGTCTTTGCGTCACTTTGCGGTTCTCAGCGTCCTTTGCGGTTAAAATTTAAACGCAAAGGACGCAAAGGGAACGCGGAGAACACGCAAAGCCCAGTTGCAATGCCCGCTTACGAGACTGCTTCGTGCTTCGCGATGACAGGGCGAGCGGATTGGTTGCTTACTTAGTTTCTGCTGCGCAGAAATAGAAGATTATTACGCTGTGCTACATGAGAAAAGTTGCGGGTCGGGGCCCGCAATGACAAACATTTATCGAAAAGAAAAAGCAGGCTTCGAAAGCCTGCTTTTATGAATGTTGTTTTATGTTTCTTAGAACTTAAAGCCGATGGTAAGGGCGGCGTTGTTTTTGGAATTTTTGATATTGGCTGTAGGTACTATTACCCCTTCGTAAGGAAGTACGTAAGGTTGTTCGGCCTGCTTGTAGGAGCTGTTCACAAGCGCAAAATCGATGAACCAGTCGCTGAAGCGGAAACCTAAGCCGGCAGAGATATCAATGCGGTCGCCATTACCCGCAGACTTCTTATAGGGAGAGCCATAATAGCCAAAACCCAGGCGAACCATCAGGATATCCATAGGTCTTGCTTCGGCACCGAGGCGGAAATTAGATGCGCCTTTGTAGGTAGAACGAATGGCTGTATTGATGTATGACTCGTAGTCACCATTGTCTATATCCATGTTATAACGGGCGCTGTTGTAACCTACATATTCATAGTCAGCAGTGATAAAACCAACCTTGCCTATGATACCTGTGGCACTGAGTACTCCTCTCCACGGCGTAGTGAGCACATAGCTAAAGGTGCCACCCGACAGTACTTCGTAAGGTATGTCAAAGTTGTATTGGGCATTGAGTGTGTATTCGTAGTTATCGGTCAGGCTGTAGACAGTCGGCGTATGTATTGAAGCACCAAAGCGGAATTGATCGGTAGCCTTGTAAATGAAACCGAGCTTTAGATTGATACCTGTACCTTTTGTCAGCAGGTCTTCGCGATAGGTGTATTCGTTGAAACCAAAAGGATTATCGGAAGGGTTAGTATTATTAGTGGACTCCTTATATACGCTGCTGCGCTGATACTTAATAGTAGGAATACCGACAGTAGCACCAAGCAGCAGTTTTTCCATATAGTTGCCACCAAAAGAAATGACGAACTCGTTTTGACGGCCACGTTCGCTAACAGTGCGCCTTTGGGTAATACCCGCCTGGTAGGGCACCACAGTATAAAACCCACCCATCGCAGTATCATACTCCAGCAGATAGGATTGGTAGCCGAGACCAGCCAGAGTAGCCGCATCTTCCGGGTCGCCGCCAAGGTTGGCGTCCACAACAAATATTTCGGATCCGCTGCTGCTGGAAACACCACTATTGAAGCCGCTATAAGCATAGTTGCGATGGAAGTCGGCCATCTTGTTGAAGCCTAGAGCGAAAGAGCCTGATTTCCATCTGCTCTTTTCGTAGCGCTTTCCTTTTTTGGCATTGGTGAAGACCATTCCGAAGTTGTTGATGTTGAACTTGCTTACATCATCAGAAACGGAAGTACCCAGGTAAGTGCCATTGGCAGAGCCAATTTTGATAGAAGGAGTAAATACCATCTCGCTGCTGCGATAAACAGCTATGCCGGCGGGATTTACACTCAGGGAAGTAAAATCGCCACCAACAGATCCGAGAGCAGAGCCAAAGCCCATAGAACGGGCTGTGCCACTAGGGGCTAATTGGGAGTAACGTAATGCATCAGTTTCGTCTTGCGCCCAAGCTGTAACGGCAGTTACTCCAATAATGAGCGCTGTCGCCAGCGATAAAAAATATCCGTTATTCATATTCCGCTTCTTAATGGTTTGACAAACTTAGGTTTTGTTTGTTTAATGTCATCAAGACTAAATCAAAGACTGTGCCGTCTTTAAAAAAGAAACACCACGCTATAATATATAGCGTGGTGTCGAGTATTTTTATTGTGTTGCAGGTGAGAGAATTACCTTCTTCCGCCTCCGCCGCCGCTGCGGCCGCCTCCGCCTGAGGACCCGCCGCCGAAGCTACGGCCACCACCGGAGCTTCCGCCCCAGCTGCCGGACGAACGGCTGCCGCCTGAGCTTGAGCCGCCCCAGCTGCTGCCGGATGAGCGGGTACCGCCCGAGTTAGATCCACCCCAGCTGCGACCACTCTCGCGGGTTCCGCCCGAGCTGCGAACTCCATTGCTGCGACCGCCACTATAGCCGCCACCGTTAGACATTTGACCGCCTGAACGGGAAGGACGGGTATTTTGCATACCACCACGATTGCCGTGACGGATTGAATTACCATCGTTTGCGCTTACGCCGCCATTATTAGCGCTAGAGAACGAACCGCGTGTAGGCCTTTGTCCGCCGCGAACAGCAGAAGCTTCGTTGCTACGAACAGGTGATTCCGTCGGACGTACTGTAGGGCTGCCTACGGTTCCACGAACGGGCGTATTATTATGACCTGCGTTGTTGGCTGTTCTCAAGCTGTTAGGACGCTCCTGGCTAATTTTGTTACCGTTACCACTGCCGAAAAATGGCCTTGTGATCTGGTTGTTACGGATTGCATTCATTGAATAGCGGGGACCGTATGTATAAGAGCGACCTCCGCCTGCGCCATAGCCGTTGTTAACACCGGCGTAGTAGCCATTCCAGTAGCCTGTATTGTAGCCACCGTAGAAACCTCCATATCCACCACCCCAGCCATAGCCGCAGTAAGGTGAATTCCAATAGCTATAGAAACCCGGATAACCATACCAGTTGTTATATCCCCAGTAAGAAGACCAGTAAGGTCCACCGTATCCATATCCCATTCCGTAGCCCATGCCGAAACTCCAGCCGGGGTTATAACCATAACCACCATAAGGACCCCAGTAGGGATCGTACCAGAAAGGATTATTATAGAAAGAATTATAATACCCCATACCGTAAAAGCCACCATTGAAACGGCGGATGCTGGAAGCATAGGAATAGTCGTCGCTATCATACTCAGCATAATCCTCAGTTTCCTCGCTACGAACGGTATTATCGCCGGTAGACGACCTGTAAGTGCCATCATCATAGCGGTCGGCACTGGAAGGCTCCCTTACGGGCTCAACGTGCTTTTCAGCGTCTTTTTTTGCATCCTTACTGTTATAGTAAATATCATCATAAGGATCGGTGCTTTGAGCTACTGCAGAGCTGCTGATACCCAACCCGATAAGGACTAAAGCGGTTAAAAATACATGTTTCATTTTTTGTTGATTTTGCGTAAGCAATCCTTTAGTGAAATTACTACATTTGCGGCATTCCACCATCAGGAATATAACGAAAAGTATGCCAAATTTTGTATGAGCAGCGTATTAACATCAAGAGAAACAGATTATTCACAATGGTATAACGACCTGGTACTGAAAGGCGGGTTGGCTGACTATTCGGCAGTGCGTGGATGTATGGTAATAAAACCCTATGGATATGGGCTTTGGGAAAACATGCGCGACCAACTGGACAGGATGTTTAAAGAAACAGGTCACCAGAATGCCTATTTCCCCTTGTTTATACCCAAGAGCTTCCTGAGCAAGGAGGCAGCACACATAGAAGGATTTGCCAAGGAATGTGCTGTAGTAACCCATTACCGCCTGAAGAACGATCCGAATGGCGGCGGAGTGATAGTGGATCCTGAAGCAAAACTGGAAGAAGAACTAATTGTTCGCCCTACCTCGGAGACGATAATCTGGAGTACCTATAAGAACTGGGTGCAGAGCTACCGCGACCTGCCGATACTGGTAAACCAATGGGCCAACGTTGTGCGCTGGGAAATGCGCACGCGACTGTTCCTGAGAACAGCAGAGTTCCTCTGGCAGGAGGGCCATACCGCACATGCCACCAAAGAAGAGGCTGTAAAGGAAACAGAGCAGATGCTGGATGTATATGCCACCTTTGCCGAGGAATATATGGCTATGCCGGTGATACGCGGTGTAAAAACAGCCAATGAGCGTTTTGCAGGCGCGGAAGACACCTACTGCATAGAAGCAATGATGCAGGACGGAAAGGCACTGCAGGCGGGCACCTCGCACTTTTTAGGACAAAACTTTGCGAAGGCATTTGACGTGACCTTTACCGATAAGGATAATAAGATTGATCACGTTTGGGCAACATCGTGGGGTGTATCGACAAGGCTGATAGGAGCATTGGTGATGGCGCACAGCGATGACCAGGGCCTGGTAATGCCACCAAGACTGGCACCACTGCAGGTAGTAATAGTGCCCATCTATAACAAGAAAGATGCAGATGCCACTAAGCGCATAGACGATACTGCAGCAGGCATTATGAAAGAGCTGAAGGCGAAGGGTATCCGTGTAAAGTATGATAATGATGACAGCACGCGTCCGGGATGGAAGTTTGCCGAATATGAACTGCGTGGTGTACCGGTACGTATTGCTATAGGCGCCCGCGACCTGGAAAATAATGTAGTAGAAGTAGCGCGCAGGGATGAAAAGACAAAAGAAAGTACATCGCTTGACGGACTGGCAGGCAATATAGAGCAACTGCTGGAAGACATACAAAGCAATATGTTTAACAAGGCTCTGAAGTTCCGCGATGAACATATTACCAAAGTAGATACCTGGGAAGAGTTTGAGAAAGTGCTGGATGAGAAAGGCGGCTTTGTAGCGGCTCACTGGGATGGCACTGCCGCCACAGAAGACAAAATTAAAGAGAAGACCAAAGCAACTATACGCTGCATACCTCTAAATAATGAACATGAAGAAGGCAAGTGTATACTCACCGGCCATCCTTCGGGACAGCGAGTATTGTTTGCGAGAGCATATTAATATATAAGGGAAGGATTTACAGAGGGCAAGCTAACGCTTGCCCTTATTTATTCGCAGGGGTTAGGATTTCATATCACCTTTTTCTATTTTGGTAAAAACTACGCATTTATGGAAAACTCTTTCAGAGACGAAAAGAACATCTTCGGTCTGCAGATAGACGAGGTGGCTAAATCAAATATGCTGGAAACTGCCCGCTGGACCAAGTTCCTGGGTATAGTGTATATCATATTCCTGGCTTTGTTTCTTCTAGCAATGTTGTTCATGGGAGCAGCCTTCTCATCATTAGGCGGAAGTTCCGGTCTGGCTGCACTCGGCACAGTAGGTATGGTGCTTTATATGCTGATAATGATTGCGCTGGTGATATACCCTATTTATGCGCTGATGAAATATTCTAATACTATTAAGCCCGCATTGCTTACGGGCAACCAGCAGCAATTTAACGAGGCAACGGGCTACATGAAGGGCTTCTTCAAGTATATAGGCATACTTGTGATCGTTGTACTGGGCTTATATGCTTTAGTGATCGTATTTGCGATACTGGGTGCGGCTATGTAGAAAACAATTTTGATAAAAAAATCCCCGGATCGCCGGGGATTTTTTCTTTTAAGCAGCATTCGGCTTATAAGGCTTAATGGCACTAAATTCCTTCTGCTTTAGTATTCGCTCCTCTTCCAGGTCATAATCATCTTGCAGGCCGAGCCAGAATTTTGCGGTAGTTCCAAAGTAACCTGAAAGCCGCAAGGCTGTGTCAGCCGTGACTCTACGTTTGCCCTTTATTATTTCTGACAGGCGTGTTTGGGGAATAACAATGTCTTTTGCCAGTCTATATGTCGAAATACCCAGCTCGTCCAGAAACTCTATCTTCAATACTTCCCCGGGATGAATGTTTTTTAACTTTGCCATGTTAATGATAATCCTTTACTTCTACAAAAGAGGCATTGCCATTGCCCCATTTAAATATGATTCGCCATTGGTCGTTTATCCTGATGGAATAATAATTCTTAAGATTCCCTTTAAGTTTCTCCATGCGATTTGCCGGAGGAATCATTAAATCGGAGATATTTTGTGAGTTGTTAAGCATCCTAAGTTTACGCCTTCCTACCTCCTGAACATTAAGCGGTAATTTCGATACTCTTTCACCTAACCATATTTTTTCAGTTTCCTTTGAACCAAAGCTCAATATCATACTATTGGATGACGTTACTTACGCCAAAGGTAAGTAAATATCGGACATGAAATATTATTTTCTGTCATTTACAAAGCGCTTCAACATCCACGCGTCAGCGAATGCAGTGCCGAGGCTATTATTGAAGTAGGCGTAAACATCTTTGCCCTGTTTCAGCCATTTTTTAATTTGATCAGCCTGTTCTTCCAGATACTCTTGATGATAAGTGCCCCTGTATGCTTTTTCCGGTCCGTGGAAACGGAGGTACACAAAGTTATCTGCCTGTTTTAATTCAGGGGTTTTACCTTTTTCTATATCGTGTATTATGATAACTGTATTATACCTGTGCAGCAATGAATATACCTGTTTGCTATACCAGCTACTGTGCCTGAATTCAACTGCTATACGCCAGCCCGATGAATGTTCATTCAGATCAAAGCGCGCCAGAATCTGCTCCAGGGAACCCATATAATGGGCGGTAATGCTCGCCGGAAATTGCATCAGTACACAGCCTTTCTTTTCTCCAATACCCTTTACGGTATCCAGGAAGCGGTCGATAGCAGCGGGGTCATAGATCAGCCCTTTGGCATGGGTAATTTCTTTGGGCAGCTTCAGGGTAAATTTGAAATCGAAAGGAACATCATTGGCCCAGTTGATGAATGTCCCGGCCCGGGGTAGTTTGTAAAAAGTGGCATTTACTTCCAGGCTGTTAAAGAGTGAGGCGTAATAGTGAAGACGGCTTTTTTCCTGGTAAGCCTCCGGAAAATTATACCTAGGCACCGGCAGCATGATATTGCTGGTACCTATCCAAAGCTTTCCGGGGGTAACTTTTGGCATAAGACATCTACTCCAGGAAAATGAGCTACCAAATTCATACCCCACTATTCCCTGCCCAGCAATTGTTTCCCTCTAAGTATCACTTTGATGCCCTGTCTTTTAAGGGAGATGGATTGGGTGGTTATCTCATCAGCGTTTCTTCTGTGATAGTAAGCATTCAGTATTTCTTTGTGGGAGAGGACACCAATCACCTTTTTTTCTCCGCCATGGGTTACGACAGCCAAGGTGTTAAGTCCGCTTTTACCCATTATATCAACGGCAAGACTGAGCCGGTTCTCAGGGTATATATATCCTTTGCCTGCTGCTATTATATCAGCAACAGAGGTAGAATCGGCGTTGCTTTTATCAAATATGGTTTCCCTTTTTACATTACCGAGGAGCGCTCCTGAATCATTTACCACCAGCAGCTCTGAGTAGGCACCTGCTTCCATGTTGCTTTGCTTCAGCCACTCGCGGGCTTCTTTAATGGTATTGTTTGTGCTCAGTACCATAGCTTCCGGATCGTAGACCTCACTGACTGCAATTTTCTGCAACACATCCGGCTCGTAAGAGTGTGGCGTGCGCACTCCACGACGTTCTATCTTTTCTGTCATGATGCTGCCCTTCATCAGGAAAAAAGAAACGAAGTATGAAGCTGTGCAGGCACCCAGCAAAGGCAGCAGGCCATGTGGCTGCATAGTTGTTTCCAGGGCAAAGATGATAGAAGTGAGCAGCGCCCGGGAAGCGCCTGCAAACATGGCAGCCATGCCTATGAGCGCGCAGGTGGCGATATTAATTTGACAGCCTGGAAACAATGCCAGTGATGCTGTACCCAGCAGGCAACCCAGCGCCCCGCCTATGGTCAATAAAGGTGCGAGCGTACCACCTGAGGTGCCGCTGCCCAGGGATATAACCCATGAAGTAAACTTCAGCAGACAAAGGGAAAGCATAATCTGCACAGTAGCGTGACCGGTAAGCAGCGTTGTGACATTGCTGTAACCTACACCCAGCGTAAGCGGCGCAAAGTATCCCACCACACCTACGGCTATTGCTCCAATCGCCGGCCACCACATCCAGTGGACAGGAAGTTTTTCAAAAAGATCTTCAACGAGATAAACGCTTTTTGAAACTAGTGAAGCTATCACTCCTATAACTATGCCCAGCGCTATGTATGTGACCATAGCCAGGGTGGTAGGTTCGGGAATTACCGGCATGGCGAAAACCGGCTCGGTGCCAAATAAAGCGAAATGCAAGGCTGCACCGGTGGCGCAAGAAAGGGCAACAGGAATAATGGAACGTGGAGAAAATTCAAACAGCAATAACTCAATGGCTAAAAGAACAGCCGAAACAGGAGTACCGAATATCGCGGACATACCTGCACAGGCTCCCGCCGCCAGCAATATCTTTCTTTCATTTGCGGTGATGCGCATTATCTGACCCGCCACTGAGCCAAAAGCTCCGCCGGTAGCTATTATAGGCCCCTCTGCACCGAAAGGGCCACCGGTGCCTATGGATATAGCTGCGGAAACAGGTTTTAAAAAAGTGATGACCGGCTTGATCTTACTTTCATTCAGAAGGACCTGCTCCATTGCTTCCGGAATACCGTGACCTCTTATAGCAGCTGAGCCAAACCTGGCCATTACGCCCACTATAAGCGCACCGATAATGGGAACGACCACAACAAATATCCCTAAAGTATTATGTGCGGGCGAAGACTCTTCAAATGAGAATTTACCATAGAAGGAAATATTGGTGATAAGCGCTATAAGGGCGACCAGCAATTTTGCAATAAAGCCAATGATGATGGCATTTATGATTGCCTGCAGGCTGAGAAAGAAAACGCGTTTGTTTACAGGATAATTTTTTTCTTCTAATACATCGTGCTCGATAGCCTGTCCCAGCGAAGTGGAAACAGGTATTCCGGCACTACCCGTTGCAATCTTATTCTTCAAAATGGTGATATTACAGCTGCGAAATTAGCATTAGCAGCAGCCATTGCCCGAGCTGGGAATATCTATATTTTATACTGTTCTTTAAGAGCAAGAACAACAAACACTTACACTTACAAAGCAGGAAATATTTACGAGTGCCGGAATCAGGAGATGTCTGTTTCACCATACATCCCCTCTATTTCTTTCGTATAGCGCTGCTCTATTACCTTGCGTTTCAGCTTGAGCGTAGGGGTGAGCTCGCCGTTGTCGATATTCCACTCGGCAGGGAGTAGATGAAATTTCTTTACCTGTTCGGTGTTACCGAAGAAGGGGTTGAACTTAGCGATCTGCTTTTTAATGATATCTTTTACTTCGGGAAGCTCTATGAGCCCGGCATGGCTTTCAGGAAGGGCAAGTTTAGGATAGTTGTCTTTGAGATATTTACGGATTTGTACAAACGAAGGAACTATCAGGGCGGCAACAAACTTCCTTCCGCTGCCCACCACCATCATCTGCTCTATATAGGGGCTTTCCTTCATTTTGTTTTCCACTACCTGCGGGGCTACGTATTTACCGCCGGAGGTTTTGAAAATTTCCTTCTTGCGGTCGGTGATCTTCAGGAAGCGGTTTTCTACCCATTCACCTATATCGCCGGTGTGGAACCAACCTTCTTTGTCGATGGCTTCTGCGGTGAGCTGGGGTTGTTTGTAGTAGCCCATCATGATCATAGGGCCGCGCACCAGGATCTCACCGTCTTCGGCGATCTTCACTTCAGCGGTCTCTATAAGAGTACCGATACTGCCTACACGACGGTTCTCACTTTCGAAGCGGTTTACTGACACCACAGGAGAAGTTTCGGTAAGGCCGTAACCCTCCATGATGATGATTCCTGCAGAGGTAAAAATGCGGATGAGACGGACCTGGCAGGCGGCGGAGCCGGTTACAATGGCTTTTACATTTCCACCGAGGGCTTCGCGCCATTTGGAAAAGATGATCTTATTGGCGAGTTTCAGCTGGAAGCGGTACCACCAGTTGCCGGGCTTCGCATTGTCGAACTCTTTGCCGAGGTTGAGTGCCCAGAAGAATAGAGCGCGCTTGATGCCTTTTAGCTCGAGCCCCTTGCCCAGGATGCGCTCGTATACTTTCTCCAGCAGACGGGGTACTGTAGTGAAAACCATTGGCTTCACCTCGCGGAGATTGTCCCCGATGGTTTCCATGCTTTCTGCATAGTAAATAGAAAGACCCGCATCAATGTATATATAGCTGACTGTTCGCTCGAAAATATGATTGAGCGGAAGGAAGCTGAGTGCCTTTTCTCCTTTTTGTGCGAAGGTGAAAGCAGGCATTGAATCATAAACATTGCTTACGATATTATTGTGGCTGAGCATTACCCCTTTGGGGTTGCCTGTAGTACCTGAGGTATAAATAATTGTTGCAAGCGTTTCGGGCTTTATGCGGCTGATTACGGTTTCGTCGGGTTCAAGATTTTTATCGGTTAGTTCCGACCAATGCCGGATACCATCTATTTTGTCGAAAGAGAAAATATGCTGCAATGTCGGAACCTGTGCAAATGCATCTTTAAAACGATGATAGAGATCGGCATTGGAAACAAAAACCTTTTTAATACCGGCATCGTTCAGGATGAATACGAGGTCGTTGGGGCTAACAGTGGGATAGATAGGAGTAAGTACAGCCCCTGTCATCTGCACACCGAGATCTGTTATGAGCCATTCGGGGCGGTTAGGTGAAATGATGGCAACTTTTTCCTGTTGTTCAGATTCCAGAACAGCGTTGCCGATACCGAGATCGAGCAGGCCACCACAAACTTTGCGGGCCGTGAACCATGCTTCCTTGGTAGTATAAGTGCGCCAGGCACCCTGCTCTTTGGCAGCCAGCAGTACAGAATCGGGTTCGTGCTCTGCCCTGTTCCTTACTATATCAAAAATGCGCTCTATACTACCCATAGTGTATTATTTTATCGAATACGATTGTTGCCTATCCTAAATTTAATAAAAGCAAGTCAAATCCTTACTTTTGAACGCGCAAAAAACCTTAATGCATTTCTAAACATGCGATTATCATTAGAGGCCGTAGTACCTATTCCGCTGAGGGAGAAAGTGAGCTCATACAGTTCGGGAGTGTGGAAGCAGGGCCTGGAATTGAGTAAGGGAGAGTGCGTTTTTGTGCAAGCCCCCTCAGGAACGGGGAAAACGACATTGGTACATATACTCTATGGGATGCGGCAGGACTATAGCGGAACTGTTTACTGGAACGCATGGAACATGGCTGCCATCAATAAAGAGGAGCAGTCGAACCTGAGGGCCAATTATATTTCTGTTATTTTCCAGGATATGCGGTTGTTTCCTGAACTGACTGCCTGGGAGAATCTGGAAGTGAAACGAAGACTGACCGACACCGCAACCGAGCAACAGGTAGAAGCCTGGCTGGCAAGGCTGGGCATGAAAGACAAAAGAGATTCATTGGCCAGGACGCTTTCTTATGGCGAACAACAGAGAATAGCGATCATACGTGCACTATTGCAACCTTTTGAATGGCTGCTGATGGATGAGCCTTTCAGTCACCTGGATATTAATAACCGGAATAAAGCACTAGAACTGATAGCGGAAGTAGTGCAGATGAACAGTGCCGGAATGATACTGGCCGACCTGGATGAAAATGAATACTTTCCCTACACAAGAAGAATATGGCTGTAAGACAAGCAAACAGGAACAAGCTGCTGAGGAAACTACTACTGCGCAACAATGGCGGAGCAGGGAGGATGTGGGCTTCGCTTATTTCTCTGTGTATAGGCACTACCCTGCTCTTACTATCGGTAATGATATGGTGGAACTTCCAGCAACTGCTGGAAGGAAGAGAAGCTAACGATAGCCTGGGCTCTACCTTTCTGCCTGTGAGCAAAAAGATCACCAATAGCATGATGGGCAAAAAAGGAGCTAGCCTTTTCAGCACACAGGAGATAGAGGGATTGAAGGCTGCACCACAGGTGCAGGACGTGGGACAGCTGACTTCTAATCGTTTTCCTGTATATGCAGTGCTGAACGCAAATGTGGGATTTGCCACGGACATGTTCCTCGAAGCAGTGCCCGACAGGTTTATTGACAACAAACCAGAGGATTGGTACTGGCAACCGAGTTCACAGAGAGTGCCGCTGATAGTGTCAGCGCAGTTCCTTGATCTTTATAATTACGGTTTCGCGCCCAGCCAGGGATTGCCCCAGCTTTCGGAGTCATCCATCATGTCGCTGGCTTTTGAGCTGAGAGTGGGACCGAGAGAACGGCCTGAAGTGTATACAGCGAGAGTAGTTGGATTCTCCGACCGTATCACCTCCGTATTGGTGCCGCAATCTTTCATAGACTATGGCAATCAACTCTATACAGGACAAGTGACCATACCGCCGTCCAGGCTCATTGTAAAAACTAAAGACCCCTCAGATAAAAATTTCGTTCAGTTCCTGGAAGAAAATGGATACAATACCAATTCAGAACAACTACGCTGGAATAAAGTCCGCGTAATAGTAGAAATAGTAACAGCAGCTACAGGATTACTGGCCATATTGCTATTGGGAATAGGTGCATTGGTATTTGTACTATTTATAGAGCTTACCATCTCCAAAGCGCAGGCATCTATAACATTGTTGCTGGAGTTAGGCTATAGTCCGCGTTACCTGAGCATCTTTATGATACGTCGCTTCTTTCCCATGCTCATCGCCACCCTCCTTGTATCGATGGGACTGGCGACGCTGGCGCAGATACTTAGCTCAGACTTTATTAAGACTCAAAACTTAATTATATCCGATATACCCGGCTGGCCCGTATGGGCAGCCCTTGGCATAAGCACTCTGTTCTTGCTGACATTGGTAAGCAGGAGCATTATAAAAGCCATCGCCAGGAACTAAAAAGTACAAGAAATGAAATACACCTTAATCCTGCTACTGGCACTGGCATTTGGCCCGGATGCGAGCGCCAAAGACAAAGACCTTAAAATAAAGCAGCAAGAAGGCGTAGCAGGAACAGACCTGCCACACAATACCCCATTAAAATGCCTGCAATTCCAGCTCCCCTACGAAATATTTTCCTGGAAGTATGACTCTGCCAGGCAAGAGATCATTGTGCTGCTGAGAGACAGGGGCATGAACCTGAACCGCGGCTATCTTGCTTTGTTTGACATGCGAACCAACGCCTTCCGCTGGGAAATGCCCGTGAGCACATTTGATATATTCACCAGCAGGGACAGGGTGCTGATAACCAGCAGCGCAGCCACACTCTGCTACAACAGGGCCGATGGACAACTGCAATGGAGAGCAGAACAGATACGCATCCGCTATGCAGATACGCTGAATGAAATAGGTATCTCTTCCCTCGGAAAGGGACTGGACCTGAAAACAGGACAGGTGATCTGGACCAAAAAACTGAGAGGCGATGACTACCTGGAAGACTATGTGCAAGTAAACGACACCACCATAGCTGCTTTCGCGAATGGCCTGCATATTTTTAACAGCCTGACAGGCAAAGGCATCACCGTACCGGGGAAAACAGAAAAAAAAGACGTAGGCGCTGCAGTGGCGATGGGCATAGTAGGCGGACTGCTGGGAGGAGTAGTGGGAGGCGTGTTGCTGTACTCTGTAGCGGATAAAAAAGAAATGCACGGGACGTCGAAGTTGCTCGTGGCGGGCGACAAATGCTACTTCACCATGATGAACAATATTGGTTGTGTGGATATGGCAAGCAGGCTCGTTCTCTGGGACCAAGGTCTGGATCCGCAATGGGCCAGCAGCTGCAGCATGTACCTGTATGACGGAAAACTGGTGCTGATCAATGACGGTATGGTGCCTGGCGAAAAAAATGAAAAGAAACTGAGCGGCCGGGCGTATCTCGCTGTTTACGATCAGAGGACAGGCGCGCAGCTATACGAAGAGGAACTAAACAATTACTATGGCGCAATACGCGATAAAAAGCTGGAAGATGATACCCTCACGTTTATCTACATACGGACTATCGTAAAAATGAATATTAAGAACAGGGCGGTAGCGCTGAAAAAAAGAAACCCCGAAATAGAAAGCTACTATCGCTATTTTGTTGATACTTCCAATACTTATATCGCCCCGAGCAATGCACAGTTCAAGCGCTTCAACGAAGTCTATCCTGACGTGCGCGAGGCC
>CAMPKR010000013.1 GCA_946887345.1 uncultured Bacteroidota bacterium
GTCTTCCACCGACCAATTGTTAATGGAGATAAGAGACGAGCTAAAAAAGAAGTAGTATTAACATAATTCCACGATAATTTCTGCATTTTTGTAGTAGAAAGAATGGCTTAGATCTAAGAATGGCGACAGGAAGTATATATCAGCAGCTGACGGACCTGAAAAAGAAAGGTAAAAGCGGTTTTGCCGTATTGGTTGACCCCGATAAGGTGGCCCCCTCAGATATGCAATATCTTGCCGAGTTGTGCAACGATGCGGGGGTTGATTTCCTGCTCATGGGTGGCAGCCTGGTAGTAGATCATCAGCTAGACGCCTGTATACAGCGCTTTAAGGCGGATAGCGACATCCCTGTTATTCTTTTCCCGGGTAGTCCGGCACAGGTAACGCCCTATGCTGACGCTCTTTTGTATCTGTCTCTTATTTCAGGTCGCAATCCTGAATTGCTCATAGGTCAGCACGTTATTTCCGCTCCTGCTGTAAAAGCCAGCGGGCTGGAAGTGATCTCTACAGGCTATATGGTAATAGATGGCGGCGTTCCCACTACTGTTTCTTATATCAGTCATGCTTCTCCCATACCGGCCAATAAGCCCGATATAGCTCTCTGCACGGCCTGGGCGGGTGAACTTCAGGGTAAGCATATTATCTATATGGATGCGGGCAGTGGTGCCCGGAATCCTATCTCTACTGAGATGATACACAAGGTGAGCAGCCACATCGATATCCCCCTGTTTGTTGGTGGTGGTATTCAAACCCCTGATAAGGTTTGGGCTAATTGCCAGGCAGGTGCCCAGGTAGTAGTTGTAGGAAATGCCATAGAGCGCGATCCAATGTTAATAAAAGAGCTGGCACAGGCTACCAGGGTTCAATCGGTTCCACAGGATTAATTACTTTCTTTATTCTTTCGCTTAAAGAGGCGAAGCTTTTTCTTTTCAGCTTTTTCAGCCTGTCGCTGTTCCTGCCTCTCTTGTTTTTCTTTACGGTTCCATTTTATTTTCACTTTGCCATCCTCTCCGTCCACAGCACGTAGGTGCAGCACAAGTCCTTTCATTTGCCGCTCGGCCTTCAGGCTATCGTCCCAAACCAATTCGTCTTTCTTTGGGTTACGTAGCGGAACGTCCACAAGGATATCTGTTCCGGGACCAATGGCGTACACGCCTTCTACCTTAGCATTCAGTGCACTACTTTCTATTAACATAGGGTGGATGTATATCTTGTCGCCTTTTACGTCCAGCGTGTTCTCCAGATCGCTGAAGGTGATGTATTCCAACCTGCGCTTGCGGAAGATAAACTTGCCTACGTTCAGCAGGGGTTCAAAATTTACAAGCGCACCATCCTTTAGGTTGAAATTAAGACTGCCGTGCAGAGATCGCGACACCAAATCACCATTGTCTTTAATATTCCCCGATATTTTAGCTTTCGCGAAAAAACGTCCTTTAATGTTTTTGGAACTTATCGTTGTTTGTCCGAAGTTTTCAAATGCATCCAGGAAATCATTAATGTGCACATTGTTGATGTTCGCATCAATATCTATATGGTTAACAGGTCCTCCCTGGTTCATATTGGCATTCACCAGTATCTTCCCATCTGCGTGGTTCACGGATACATTTTTCAGATTTATTCCTTTCTGTGCCATGGTCACGTCAGCATTTATGTTGTCTGCCCTGAACTTACGATAGATCACTTTATCTATATGCAGTAGCATGTGTACACTGCTTTGCTCCAGTACATTGTCCAGTTGTCTTGAAATACGGCTTACTTGTGCGGAGCTATTGCCGCTGCGAACCCTTTTTACGCTTCTCCTGTTGCTGATAAGGCTCCTGAATTCGTTGAGATTAACCAGGCTACTCCTGATGTTCCAATCCAGCACTATTTTTTCCGGGGCCCTGTAATAAAGGTTGAAGAAATCTTTTAGGCTGCCGCTCATGTATAGCGTTGTGCTTCCGCTTTGCAGCTTAGCATCGTTCACAAATACATCATGTCCCCTGAAAAGCAAGGTAATATTGCTGTTGGTAAAGCCGAGTGAGCGTGGCACATAAGTCATCGCTGCATTCTTTATTTGTATAAAGCCGTTGATATACGAAGGTGTCGTGTCTTGCGGATTTAACGTACCCCTGTACCTCAGGTTCATGTCAGCCATGCCATCTTTTACCTGGAATGACCCGTCGTCTCCCAACAGGGGCGTAAGTTTGCTCAGGTTAAATGTAGATCTGAACCTTCCTTCCAGTGTAGGCTGAATCAGGTTTGTCACTTCCAGTGAATCAGCGTTGAAAGGTATATCATAGTATTTTCCTTTCATCCCAACTACCTCAATACGGGAGTTTTTATCATTATGTCCCATTATGGGATTGGCCTCATTGGTATATTTGCCCTTAAAGCTCGCTTCTGTAATTTTTCCCCCGGGAACAATGAACGTATTGTCTTCCACCTCCCAATTCACTTTTACCAGGGGAGTATCCCTAAACTTCATTTTCCCTTTTATTATGGCTGATAACTTTAAAGGGTCTGTCAGGTCCATCATCTTTAGGTTCCGGGAAATGTTAGGAGAAACAAGTGCTATTGCATTCTTGTATAAGATGCCCCCTGATCTGAGATTTACCTCAAATGTCGTTGGTTTCTCTTTTAGGTAGAACTTCGCACCAAGGTCCAGTTCATCCTTGTCGATGGTTATTTCCTGCATCGGCACGGTTAAGATTTCGGTAGCATCTTCGTAGCTGAACGACAAATTTGCATCCAGAGTTTTGTTCTTTAGAAAGCTGCCGGATTTTATATTGAAAGCGAAATCTTTTATTAATGTATACGCGCTGGCAGTGGCTTCCCAGCCAGTAGCCGTATAGTTGAAAGAGCCCTTAAGTTTCTTTAGGTCAAGTTGAAAGAATTTGAATTTAGTCTTATTTTCAAAAACAAAGTTGATGTCTTTGAAATTAAAGTCGGTTATGCGGGGTTGGCCTTTCTTTTCATCCTCTGTGCGTTCTTTCCGTCTCTTGAATATCTGTGTATTACTATATCCCGTGCTATCTGTGAACAGGTATATCTCACCATCCTCTATGCTTAGCTCCCGGATACGTGGTTTTCCCCGCACAATGGAGAAGGCGTTTACTGACACATAGATGTTCTTTGCTTTAAGCAGGTCATGACGATGCTTACTCCAAAGATTGTCCCTCAAAAGCACGTTCTTGAGTTCAATAGAGACGCCCGGAAAGCCTCTTATCAGCGTGGGCTCCATGCTTTCTATCGTTAGTTTCCCGTCTATATTCTCGTTCAGTTGCTCAGTAATTTCCTTAAGAACTGTTTTTTTATTCAGGTTTACATACACCGCTATGCCCAGCCACAGGATCACTACAAGCGCTAGTACACAAGCAGAAATTTTCAGGAATAGCTTCAGCCAGCGAGACATCTTTAATTTTAATATCCTAAATGATATTGATAATCAGGTTAATTTAAAAGAAACAAAATTGTGCCATCTTTTGAATTTGGTACGTTTTTAGTGCATATCACTTAGATGGGTCTATTTCGGCGATTTAAATTACCAGGGTTTCTTTTTGTAATGCTGTGGTCGCTCGGGGCAAAGGCGCAGGTGGAAGTGGTGAAGACTCCTTTTTCCTGGCTAAATGTGCGTAATGATAAGCGCTATATCGAAGACCATACAAAAGACCTCACCATTCGTTTTTTCGGTACCAACAAATTTTCAGGCTATGTTATCGGTCACAACGGCAATGCTGAAAAGCTGCCCTACAGCAGCAACGACTATGTGAATCTTGGTCTTGGTTTTAGTTGGCGCTTTATAGGTATGAACCTGGGTTTTAAGATCCCCTTCCAGGACAATGATCGTTTTGGCAGGACAAAAACATTCGATCTACAGTCATTCCTTTATTTCCGCAAACTACAGTTGGATATATGCACAGGCGCACAATGGCCTGCACGTTTCGCAACCCGGCAAACTATACAGGCTGGAGGAAGAAAATGTCTTTCCCTATCGGGAGGATATGCGTACGAGGAACTTTGGGGTAAATGGCCAGTATATTTTCAACAATCGCCGCTTCTCCTATCGCGCCGCTTTCCTTCAGAACGAATACCAGAAAAAAAGCGCCGGTTCTTTTATGCTGGGTGGTTCACTGTACTACTTTCGTGCTGCAGGCGATTCGGCCATTATACCCAGTGACGTGATATATGGAGCTCCTTTCTGGCGTGAGAATTTTGATAGAACAAATGTCATTTCACTTTCGGTTAACGCAGGATACGCTTATACGCTCGTGTTGTATAGACATTTCTTTATTACCGGCTCTATTGCCGCAGGACCGGGCATTAATTATACCAACCGCAGGGGCGGCTCCCCCGATAGAATGGATGCAGGCATCGACTACCAGTTAAACGGCACGCTTCGGGTAGCGGTAGGTTACAACTCACCTGAATACTTCGCAGGTCTCCAGTACATCAGGCTTACTAACAGAAATGGCATGGCTGCCCCAGCCGGCTGGCAGCAATTTGAGACAGGTAGTCTCAGGGTCACCCTGGCACGCCGCATCAAGCTCAATAAGAAAATGGAAAGCAGGGTACTCAAGGCTATAGAAGATGTCGCCGATGAGGTAGAAGAAGTCATCCGTTAGGCCCTGCCTCCACTGAGTCGTGCTGCTTTTTCTATTGTAGTTTCCACCTGGTCTATAGTAAAAGGCTTAGTGATAAAACAATCGGCTCCTGCCCGTTTTGCCTCATCTCTTATTTCCGGGTTCGATGTACACATAATGATGGGTATGTTCGCATAGGGGCTTTTCTTCAGCTGCCGTGCTACTTCTACGCCGGTCATCTCAGGCATCCAGTGGTCAAGGAGTATCACATCAGGTTGTGTTTCTGATATTGTGTTCATCACGTTTTTGCTATTCTGCAGGGTATATACTTTATGCCCGTGTTTCCCAAGTATGGCACTGCATAAAAACAGTATATCCGGTTCGTCATCAATCCATAAAATTTTCATCTTCAATCCTTTATCCGTTCCTCTATATAAGAATAAAAAGGTATGCCAAGGCGTGGAGACTCCCTGTTAAAGTTCTCTTGGCACTAACGTCTTACCTGGAAAAGTTTCTGAACAAGTACATCAGGTGCAGGGAGCACGTAGTAGCGTACTGGTCGCCCGCGCCCACTGAAGGATGCACCCGGTAGGCATCTCTTATAGGTACTATGGAGCTTTGGTAGCGAATGTTGAGATACAGCTTCTTATTGATGTGCAAAGCACCGCCTACTATGTAGTCGAAACTGTTCTTGTTGAAGTAGAATAGCTCCTGGTTCACATTGATGGCATTAGGCGAGGTGTACAGGTTTTCCTTGGAGTTCAGGTACCGGGAATAGGACGCTCCAAAACTGATATGACACCATGGGTATTTGTTCTGAAAGATGTGGAACAACACAGGCAGCTCCGCATAGCTCAGTCGCAACTGGTACTTTTCTATGTAAGTACCCCAGTAAGCCGATTCCGCATTTCGCACTCCTGTGCAGCCTCTTTTTGTGTATAGTATTTCCGAGTTTACCCAAAAATTTGGCGCTAACCTGATGTAAACAGTAATCCCTGCTGTATAACCAATATTATGAAACCCCTGGTAGAAATCGTGGCGGATACTTCCTGTATTGCCTCCCACAATCAGACCCGCTACAAATGGATTGTCGAAAGTACCCAATTGCAGAGTATCCGGAAGATATATCGCATCATCCTCATCATCCTGTGCAAGCGCAGGAAAACTCAGGCATAACAATGCCACAAGACACCAACGTAGAGGACTCATAAAAGAGATTAACGTGTAAAAGATACAAAATATTATTTGCTATATGTGCAGCTGCTTTCTTATTAACATAATATCCCCTTAGGCATTTTGCCATTGACAATGGCTCACCCAACAACTACATTTGCGCTTATGAAAAAGTTTCTGATAGTACTCGGTCTTTTAGCGGTGAATACTGGCTATGCTCAAATAGTAGATTCTACTTATTATGGACAGATAAAAGCAGGTATGCTGAAGTCGGAGTACGACCAGCGCATTAGTGAAACAAGAGTGCGCATTATGAATGACGAATATGTGCTCATCCCATCGTTCCATAGGAATGAAGAATTGACGGAACTGGATATTGAAAGCGCGCCGGAGGCACTCAGCGACTTTAGCATTATCGAAAAGAAAATGCTTTCCCTTTACGAGGTGATATCTACCAAATACGGCCGCGCTAATACGCTGGCGCTCATCAATGAACCGGGCGCTATTGCTGATGGCAACACCCAGGCTATCAGTTCATGGGATATTGGCCTGAAGCATATAAGCATTGGGGCTCGCAGGGAAGGCGGTAAATACATAGCTGTCTGTAACATTTACATTAAAGGATACGATGAAAAACTCACCGACCGTGACAATGCAAGGGAGCAAAAAGCACGAGTACAGGCAGGCACTAAATTCTAGGCTTGCAATAAAAAATTGACATTATGGATATGAGCAATGCTGTGCTGGAGAAGATATCCGTGCACTCAATAGGAAATAAAGGCACAGGACAGGAAATGAAGGCTTCTAAGAAGCCTTTATCTTTAAGTGCCTAGGAGAAAAAATACCTTTCTGAGGCCTTTTTGGGACGATTTAATATTGATCAGGACAAGTACTCCTTTTACCATCCTTCCTCTCTTCAATACAACGAGATCTTCAATTACTGTCTTGAAATGATGAGCGACGAGCTTCCTTTTCATAAAGGAACGGTGCAGGTTGCCAAACATCTGTATGAAAGCTCTACCCATCCTAAGATAAAAGAAGGTGAACTATATGTGTGCTATTTCAGCAATTGCCTCATAAATAACAAACCCCACGATGCAATAGGCATCTACAAAACAGAAACAAAAAGCCGCTTCCTCGACCTGGACATCGAGTCCGATTTCGACCTCAATATGCGCGAAGGTGTAGAGCTGAGCAAAATGGACAAGGGTGCGCTGGTACTGTCATCAAATGCTGAGGAAGGCTTTGACGTTCTTGTCTTCGACAACAATAGGGGAGACGAAGCCATCTTCTGGACGGAAACATTTCTCAGCATAGTGCCGCAGGCTACAGAATACTACAATACCAACCAGGTAATGAATGTAGCCCGCCAATTCATAGAAAAGCAAATTCCGCAGGAATACGAAGTAGGCAAAAAGGAACAAATAGATTATCTCAACCGCTCACTTGAGTATTTCCGCTCCAACGAAGAATTTGACAAGAAGCATTTTGAGAAACAAGTCTTCGGCGATGGTGGCATGATCAGATCATATCGCAACTTTGAGCAAAGCTACTCTGAGGAAAATGCTATTGATTTCGCTGATAATTTTGCCATCTCCACCCAGGCTTTGAAGAAGCAGGCAAGGGTCTACAAAAGCGTACTGAAACTGGATAAGAATTTTCACGTTTACATCCACGGCAATACCGACCTGATAGAAAAAGGTTATGACCGGAATGTAGGCAAGAATTACTACAAGATTTACTTCGACGAAGAGCTCTAAGCTTAGCCTGCCTTAAGTAGAAGTACAACTCCCGCAGTTACGGTAAGCACCAGGATTGAAAGAATAACAACCGTAGCGATCTGTATATTAAAAGCAGCTAGCTTTTTTAAGCCACCTAAATACGCATAGCCTATCACTACACCACTTAACAACCCTCCTACGTGTGCTGCATTATCGGTATTCCCCTGTAGTCCCATTAGCAGGTTATATACAATAAAGAACAAGAGGCTCCTTAATAATGTGCTCCGTATGGCTCCTTTTATATACCTCGCTGAAAGCAAGGCAAGGAATACCCCGTAAAGGCCGAATATAGCTCCCGAGGCACCCACGCCCACTGAATTGTCATGCATCAGCATACTCACCACACCCGCCAATATGCCCGTCAGTACATACGCAGAAATATAACGCAGCTTTCCCAGCATTGGTTCCAGGTAAAGGCCGGCATAGAGCAGCGCAAAAATATTACCGGCCAGGTGCAGCACACCCCCATGTAAAAACATGTAACTGAATAGCCGCCAGTATTCTCCTTTTACCACGAACGGCTGAAAATTCCCTCCCCATCCCAGTAGCGCCGATGCTTTCGGATCCATCGGTGATATACCTGTCAGTATCATCGCCAGCAAAATGAAGACATTGATATAGATAAGCAGTGGCGTAATGATGTAATGCTTCGATGGCACTATCGCCCCCCAGCCCGCCTGGAAATCAAAATCGGGCGCTGCGGTCTGCACGTTAAGTCGGTTATAAGGATATTTTTTTTGAAGAAAATTGTTGTGATGGATAGAGAGTGCGCTTCTGAAAGCACGTATGTTCTGCACATTCTGTTGTGGATCATACAGGTATTCACTTACCGATCGGCTCCTGACGAAAGCTCTGTCTTCTTCTGTATGAATGGTGATCTCTTCCTGCTGCGATGTGGCCGAGCCGTTTGTATAAAAAAGCATTGCGTGCTCCGCAGTCCCCACCAGTTGCCAACCCAATTGCCTGCATGCCTGCATTGCCAGGGTCATAAACTCCTGCTGGTTTATGGTCTTCAGTGTCAGCTTTACACTATAGCCTTCGGTTAGCGCCTTGTTCATTTTTCGTATCAGAAAAGATAAGCACAAGGAACGTACCGTTCAGATTATTGTGACATTGTGGCGCTAAATGAAGATTGAAAATGCCAAAAGGCCTGTAAGTCGCTCGCCTTATCTGCCCAAATCAAAAAAGCCCGTCTTTGTGGACGGGCTTCATAAGTCTTATTTTTTCTTTAAATGAAAGGTCTGCGATTTCTGCGGAACACCGCTTATTTACTTCTTCGGTTTCAGCAAGGCTTCATAACGCACCTTGTCATCTATCACCCCAAGGGCCTTCTCTATATCTTCATCTCTCTTCAGGCTCTGCGCAATACGTCCACGCAGAAAGTAGTGCCTTGATACGATCTCATTTTCCAGCAGGTCTTTCACTTCCTTTTGGTTCTTCAGCAGGTCCTGCTTTTTATCATGCGATATTTTTGACTGCACCGCAGTGAGTTCGTTTTTTGCCCCGTCGTGATACTTTTCTCTTTTAGCTATAGAGATCAGCGAGTCCAATGCTTCCTCAGTCTCGGTTTTGTACGAATAATCTTTATTCTCCAGCCACTTGCTGAACTCGTTAAACTCCGCAGAGCTCAGCTCAAAGCTATCAAGAGATGGCGCTTTCTGATGCTTGCGCAAATATTCAGTCGCATAGTCGAAGAAATAGTTTTTTGTATACAAGGTTATTGCAAGACGGCTGATATTTTGTTCTTCTATCGCAATGTCTGGATCAACACCGCCACCGCTCAGAACATCCCTGCCCGATTTTGTTTTAAAGAGTTTTTTCAGCGAATCGGGTATGGTACCTACACTGCCGTCAGCGTTGCGGTTGCTATAGTCTATTGCTTGTATGCAGCGGCCGCTCGGTGTATAATATTTAGCCGTAGTCAGTTTCAGTCTCGCATTGTAGCCCAGGCTGCGCGTGGTCTGCACCAGCCCCTTACCATAAGAGCGTTCTCCTATCACTATGCCCCTGTCCAGGTCCTGTACGGAACCGGCTACTATCTCAGACGCCGATGCAGATGAGTGATTGATCAAAACAGTCAACGGTATTTTTAAATCCCACGGACTGGCAGTGGTCTTAAAATCTTTATCCCATTCTTTCACCTTGCCCTTGGTGCTTACTATCAGTTCGCCTTTGTCAATAAAGAGGTTACAAACATTTACCGCCTCATCCAGCAAGCCGCCGGGATTATTACGGAGGTCCAGCACCACACCCCTTAGCTTGGGTTGGGCCGCCTTAAGGCTATCTAAGGCCTTCCTTACCAGCCTGCTACAGGCTGGTGTGAACTGTGTCAGCTTCACAAAGGCTACGTCCTTCTTGGGACCTATAAGGCCGGCATACGGCACACTGGAGAGTTCTATTTCTCCCCTGGTAACTATTTTGTCGGCTACTACGCTGTTATAGGCATCCTTTACTTTTATGGTCACCTTACTGCCGGGCGATCCTTTCAGCAAAAGACTGATGTCGTCTATGGTCTTTCCTTTAACTGCTTGATTATCAATGGAAATAACGGCGTCTCCGGGGTGCAGACCAGCTTTCTGGGCTGGGCTGTTCTCATATACATCTCCTATGTATATGTCGTCCTCTTTCTTGCGCATTGTAGCACCAATCCCGCCGTATTTACCGGTCGTCATGAATTGATACTCTTCTATGTCAGATTCCGTAATGTAATTGGTGTAAGGGTCCAGCTCCTCAAGCATCCCGTCAATACTGGTCTTTACCATCTTGCCGGGCTCTATTGGGTCAACATAGAAGTTATTCAATTCGCGAAAAACGGTCGCATATATGTCTAGATTTTTTGATACTTCAAAGTAAGAATCAGTACCGGTAGCCTGTATAAACAGGAACGCAGTACAAGAAACGATCACCCCGGCCCCAAAACCCTTAATTCCCTTTAATTTTCTCCCGATCCCTGGAAAATTCATGGCACAATCCTTGTTTTTATTTAGATATATGGCAATGTACGAAATTTAGAAAAGCCAGTGCCATATAGCAGAATTTTAACAAGTCGATAGACAATAACGATTTGGATTAAATGGAAAATTAGTATAGATTGCAATAGATTTTTAATGTGAAGAAATGAAAAGACTAATACTAGGATTATTTACGGTGGCAGCAATTACGGTTACTGCTACTACTGCGAGAGCCCAGGCATTCAGTACACCTAACGATACTGTTTTCGTAACTTATACGAGCGGCTCTATTGATGCTCACAATGATATTACAGCAATAGGTACGCCAAGCAAGGTTTACTGGAAAGTTACAAGCACCAATTTCCCCGCTACTTGGTCTGATGCAAACTCGATCAACATTTGCGATAATGTAAATTGCTGGACTAACGCAGGGAACAGCTTGCTGAATGGTTCTGCAGAGTATCTTTCAGATCCATATCTTACCACCGGACCCGGTTTGTTTAAGGCAACTTTCAATCTTGCAAATGGTGCAAGTGGTACCCACTATGTAACATTTGCTCTGAAGGATTCAGCTACTAACTGGACTAAGCCGATAACTTTCGTTGTATCAAAAGCATGGACTACTGGTGTTAACAATGTCAATAGGAACAATGATGAAGTTACTCTGTATCCTAATCCTGCTACTGACGATCTGAATGTTGTTTTCGGCGCTAATGACGGCATTAAGAACATAGCTGTATTCAACGTAATCGGTAAAGCAATTGTTGTTTACAAAGTAGCCGGTAACAGCGCTAAGATGGATATCAGCAGATTGCCGAACGGTGTTTATTTCCTCCGCATGTCAGATGCGAAAGGCCAGGTAGTATCTACCAAGAGGTTTACCAAGCAATAATTTATTCCAAACATAAATTTATAAAAGTCCTGCCTCCTGGCGGGACTTTTTGTTGGTGCAACTTGTACAAAATATTGATTATTAAATTGTGATATCGTCATTTTCTCCCGCACTTTTTTGGCAGGGGATTTGCTTTTACATATATTGAGTAGTAAGCAATTCTTACCCTGGATTTTTATGAGTGTACTGAGAGCGTTTTTATTTCTTACTATAATATCCCTGCCCTTCATTTCAAATGCACAAAAAGTGCTTGGAGAGGGTACCGTAGTATATAAAGCTGTCTTAACCAAACCTGACGGCTCCAGGAAAGAAGGTACCTATACCATTACAGTAAAGAACAAACAGGTGCGTAAAGACTTGAAGATCGGATCTGATTTTGAGAATGTCCAGATATTCGACAACACTGAGAAGGCCTATATTCTTCGTTCTATGAACGATAAGAATTTCGCTGTCGAAATGAGCATGGCTGATTTGCTGAAGAAAAATGAGAGATACTACGATCCTGAAATAAAGGACGCTGCCGAAAGCAAAAACATCGCTGGTATGAAGGCCCAAAAGGCAGTCATAACCTATAAAGATGGAAGTACTGCCGAACTGTTCTATACCAAAGAATGGAAAGCTGATATACCTTTCGCATTTGAACGCTATCGCGGCCTTAACGGTTTTCCTGTGGCTTTCGATTACAAAAACGATCAGGGTGCCGTTATAAATTTCGAGGTTTTGACCCTCGATGAGAATGTAGTGGAAAGCTCAAATTTTAAGATTCCTAACGGCTACAAGGTCATCTCCGGTGAAGAATACAAAAAACTGCAGACGAAATAATTTTCGTATTTTTGCTATATGACCTTATTAAGAACCATATCGCTTTTTCTCTTCATTTCTTTCACTAGTCTGGCTCATGCAGGGCAGGGTGTATACAATAATTTTGAGGATGCTTTAAGGAATAAAAAGGATGTAAGAGTACTCCGCCTTACTTATAAAAGCCTTGAAGAACTACCTGATGTATTCGATCAGTTTCCAAACCTCGAAGAGCTCAACGTAAATAATAATAACATCTCTAAATTGCCACCTACTTTATTCACTTGCTCAAAGCTGCAGGTGATAAAAATGCTGCGCAACAACCTGGATAAAATACCCGATGGCATAGGTAGGTTGCAATCACTGGAAGAACTGCACCTGAGCTTCAATCATATCAGTTCTATATCCGACTCCCTTGGTTATCTCCCTAATTTAACGAAGCTGTATTTGCGCAACAACATGCTCAAGTCTTTACCTGCAACTTTAGGCAATCTATCAAATCTTGAAGAGCTGCGTGTATCGTTCAATTGGCTGGAAACTGTTCCCTCGTCCCTGTCTGACCTTAAAAAACTTACTTTGCTCGATCTTTGCGACAATAGAATTGAAGCCCTGCCCGACGATTTAGGTCGCCTCGAAAATATCAGGCTGCTTTATGTAGCGCGTAACCTGCTCAATAAATTCCCGAGTTCTGTAGGTAATTGCAAGAAGCTCATGGAGCTCGACGTGGTTCGCTGCGGCGCTATGGCTCTTCCTCAGAGCCTGGCAAGCATACGCACCTTGGAGTTTGTATACCTCGATGAGCGCACCATTTGCTTTTATCCTAATCCAAGAAATAAATACCGCCAGAACATTAACGTGATACAACAAGGCCAGGAACCATACAGGGCATTGCAGTAGTTCTAAAAATCAAGCGCAAATCCCAGCCCCGCCGATATTCTTTTAAGATCATAGGTACCCGAAAAATTCCCAGGTGCATAGCTGCCCGTTCTCGGATCACAGAAAATATACTGCGCCGCCGCGCTGATAGTTATTTTCTCGAAGGGCCTGCTGGAAAAGCCTAGTGAAGTAATGATCCTGTCCGCCTCCGGCATTTCCGGTGAAAGATAGCTATCCGGTACAGCCGACTCATCCAAGGCTCCTCCGGCCATAACGGCAAACTTGGAGCTAAACGCAAAGTTGATTCCCAGCCTGTAAGTGAAAGTGTTTTTATAGTTACGCGCCACGGTAATATCATCTTGCAGTCCTGTGTTTTGGGCTATGTCTATTTGCAGCGTGTCGTTCTTCCACCATCCGTTAAAGTTAACATCCGCTTGCAATACAAGTTTCTTGGTAGGGCGGAAGCCTACCCCGAAGCTGGCTACCTGTGGCAACGGTATTGTCACTCTTATCTTCGATGACGGGAACGAATCAGCGTAGGCCTGGTTCACATTATATTGTGTAGTTCCGCTATTGGCATACATATTCACCTTCGATCGGTAGGTGAGCCCTAACTGCAATGTTTTAGTCAGTTTAAAATGTATTCCGGCATTAAATCCTCTTCCCCAGGCATCGGACGAGATGATCCCATGCCCGTCGTTGTTTCCCGACGCATCCGGTACCACAGTGGCCTGTTTCATCCGCAGTTTTCCATAAGCAACAATATAACCGGCCCCTATCGAGAACTTGCTGGAAAATTTATAGCACACCGTTGGTTGGGCAAAGATGGTCTGAAATGAAGCTTCCTGCACCAGGTGTCTGCCCACCCAGTCATTATGCCACCTGATCTTATTTCCGAACGGGCTGTAAAAACCTACCCCTACGCTCACCTTGTCCTTTGATGCACGGATAGGCCCGGCAACATACAAATTATAGAAAGGCAACACCTGTACATCATTCGTGGCAGATATGGTGTCTTTTGTATACCGGATGTCGTTGTAAATGCCACCACCGCTTACACTCACCTCCCACAGATTAAGGTCAGATATGCCGGCAGGGTTATAAAAGACAACGTCAGAATTCCAGGTTAGCGCCGTACCCGAGCCGGCCATCGCCATTTGGCGTATGCCTTGAGTAGGCAACTGGTAAACTTGTGCGGATAAGTAGTTACACGCCAATAGAAGAAACAAACTTAGAGAGTATTTCCCTTTATGGATAAGCCTTTGCACAGCTTTCAAGTTACGAACATTATTCTAATCCATGGCAATACCTACCGTGGCAAAGCTGGTTTTCGCACCTTGTATAGCAGAGAGTGTCAGCGCGCAGGCCTCCAGCGTAGCACCCGTTGTCAGCACATCATCAACCAGTAACACATGCTTGTTGTTCAGCATTTCTGGCTTCCGCACAGCAAAGACATCCTTCATATTATCTATACGCTCTGTCCGGCTTTTTTTGGTTTGACTTTCTGTATGCCGTCTTCTATACAGTACTGAATCTACAACGGGTATCGAAAGCACTTCGGCCATGCCTTCTGCTATCAGCTTTGCCTGGTTATATCCCCTTGCTGCCTCTTTCTGGGGGTGTAGTGGTACCGGTATGATCGCATCCACATGCGCTATCCATTCAGTCCCTCTCAGCCCGTAGCCCAGTTGTTCACCCAGGTAGATGCCAACTTCCTGCTTGTCTTTGTATTTCAGTTGATGAAGTAAATGTTGCAACAGGCCCTCAGGGGTAAAATAGGCTAGTGATGTCGCCTTTTCAAAAGGCAATCGCCCCGCAAAACGCAACGTACTGTCATTACTGGACTGATCGTGGTAATTAGTAAGAGGTAATTCTGCCGTGCAACCGATACACAATACCTTTTCCTGCCTCATCAGCGACTGGCTGCATCCCTCGCACAGCCTCGGAAAGAACAGCTGCATGAGTTCATAACCCCATGATTTTAGTTTAGAAGCCGGCATGTCTACTAAAATACTAAATCATACCAAATCCGTAAGTTCTTCGTATTCTCGCCAATACAAAATCTAAGGTTCCCCTTTAGGGGGCTAGGGGGTAAACAGCATCCTGTACACATCCTCTACCTTATTCACCGTTCTTATTTCTATCCGCGAATTCTTCTTATCCAGGCCCTTGGCATTGGCTTTCGGTATAAAGATGGCATCCATGCCCAGTTTCTCGGCCTCAGCTATCCTTTGGTCTATCCTGTTCACCGCACGTATCTCTCCTGAGAGTCCTATTTCGCCTACTAAACAGATATTAGATGGCAACGCCTTGTCCTCGTACGATGAAAGCAATGCACACACCACCGAAAGCTCTATTGATGGGTCTTCTATTTTCAGCCCCCCGGCTATATTCACGAATACATCCTTAGCTCCAAAGTGAAAACCGCCTCTTTTCTCCAGTACAGCCAGAAGCAATTGTAATCTCCTCAGGTCGAAACCACTCACGGTCCGCTGAGGTGTACCATATACCGCCGTAGTCGCCAGCGCCTGTACTTCCACCATCATCGGCCTCAGCCCTTCCATAGTGGCAGCTATGGCAATGCCGCTCAGAGGCTCGTCATGCTGCGACAGTAATATCTCCGATGGATTGCTCACCGGTCGCATGCCCGCCGTCACCATTTCATATATCCCCAGTTCCGAGGTAGAGCCAAACCTGTTCTTCAGTGTTCTCAGTATCCTGTACGCATAGTGCCTGTCCCCTTCAAACTGAAGTACTGTATCCACCATGTGCTCCAGCACCTTCGGCCCCGCTATCGATCCTTCCTTGGTGATATGGCCGATGATACACACCGGTATATTGCTCAGTTTTGCAAACCGTTGCAGCTCCGCAGCACATTCCCTCACTTGCGATACACTTCCCGCCGCCGATTCTACATAGGCCGACTCCAGCGTCTGTATTGAGTCAATGATTAATAGCTGCGGCTTCACTTTCTTTATTTCCTGGAAGATGGTATTGGTATCCGTCGCAGTCAGCAGGTAAAGATTGGAGTTCTTAATACCTACTCTGTCCGCCCTAAGTTTTATCTGTTGCGCGCTTTCCTCACCCGACACATACAGCGTTGTTACATTCTTCCACTGTAGTGCCGCTTGCAAAAACAGGGTCGACTTACCTATGCCCGGCTCGCCTGCTATCAGTATCACCGACCCTGGTACCATACCTCCGCCTAATACACGATTCAGTTCGGGATCAGGAAGCATCATCCGTTGTTCTTCTCTACTCACTACCTCATCCAGTTTGTGTGCTTTGCGGATTCCTTTCACTTCATCGTCTTCCCAAATCGCATCGTGTTTTATTTTTTCGTCGCGTTGTTTGATCTCTTCAACGAATGAATTCCATGTGCTGCACGACGGACATCTACCTGCCCATTTCGGACTTTCATAACCACACTGTTGACAGAAAAATGCAGATTTAATCTTAGCCATATGGCTTAAAGTTATGTGCGATAAATGAAACGGTGTATATAATGTGGATAGCTTAAGACCTTTATCCACTGCGGGATTCGAGAATGGGAATTATTACAATAAAAAGAGCCGCTGGAGGAATCCGGCGGCTCTTACTTACTAACCCATTAAATTCACAACTTGATACAAATGTAGCATTCTCAGGCCTAGGAAAAAAATGAAAACAGTCATGTCTTTATCGAAAAATCAGATATTAAAAAATGCCTTATTATTATTTAAGAAATAGGTGTTGATGGCTAAGCTTTTCGTCAACGCATTAAATATTTATTAATTTCAAATTGTGGATATTTCCTGCATTGTCATTAATGAGATGTATGGACATATATGTTTTTTATTTGTTTTGTTGCTGCGCCCATGCCATGCTTAAGCATGATTTTATTAAAGCCTTTACCTGTATTATTGCAACAAATAGATGAATAAAATGGAGGCTACAGCAAAAATTCAAAAGAATCCCCGCACTTTCTTACCGGAAGATTTTACCGTTACAACCTGGGATGCACTCGCACCCTACTTT
>CAMPKR010000014.1 GCA_946887345.1 uncultured Bacteroidota bacterium
GTATGAAAGACGAGGAATTGATAGCTACCATACTCATAATACAACTCGTTGCAATACTCGGCGCCTGGCTTATAGCTCGTCTCTCTGAACGTTTCGGCAACTTACAGGTATTGCTTTTTGTGCTTTTTATCTGGGTGGCCGTTTGTATAGCTGCCTATTATATTGGAACGACTACCCAATTTTATATTGTTGCTGCTGTAGTAGGACTTGTAATGGGTGGAATCCAATCTCTCAGCCGGTCCACCTATGCCAAGCTTATGCCGGTAACTAAAGACACGGCATCATTTTTTAGCTTTTACGATGTAACGGAAAAAATCGCAATTGTAATTGGCATGTTCTCTTTCGGTTTTATCGAGTCAATGACAGGCAACATGCGCAATTCTATTATCGCTCTTATCAGCTTTTTTGTTGCCGGCGCACTGATTTTGTACCTTGCAATTCGTAAAGCAAAACACGCCGAATTGGCTATCAATAAGGTTAATTAAGGAAATCATGAGACTATTCACGGTAAATGCAGGATATTTCAAACTAGACGGTGGCGCCATGCATGGCGTTGTGCCTAAAAGTATGTGGAACAAAGTAAACCCATCGGACGACAACAATATGTGCTCCTGGGCCATGCGCTGCCTGCTGATAGAACATGGGAACTACAAGATACTGGTTGACAATGGTATGGGTAATAAGCAGGATGACAAATTCTTCAGCTATTACCACCCACACGGCGAGGACACCCTTGAAAAATCACTGGCTGCTCATGGTTTCTCGATGGACGATATTACCGATGTATTTCTGACCCATCTTCATTTTGATCACTGCGGAGGATCAGTTATTCGTGAAGGTGACAAGTTAGTTCCTGCCTTTAAGAAAGCACAGTATTGGAGCAATGAAAAACACTGGCAGTCTGCACTCAATCCCAATGAACGAGAGAAAGCTTCATTCCTGTTAGAAAATATTAAACCCCTTGAAGATAGCGGCCAACTGCGCTTTGTAGAAGTTGCCGATGGCGAAGAATGGATTGAAGACATTCGCGTCAGGTATTGCAGTGGCCATACCGATTTTATGATGCTACCGCAGATAAAATACAATGACAGAACCATCCTTTATTGCGCTGACCTGGTACCCAGCGCGGCCCACGTTTCAATGCCCTGGGTAATGGCCTACGATATGCGCCCCATCGATACCCTTAATGAGAAACGCAAGCTCCTGAATGAGGCCGCTGCAAACGACTGGGTACTCTTTTTTGAGCATGATCCTAAAATTGAATGTGCTTCGCTTCAGTCTACCGACCGTGGAGTTAGAATAAAAGACACTTTCGCACTGGCTGATATGGTGAAAGACACTTTATAAATTTCCTTTTTACAATCACTTGACAATCAGAGTTTTCATTCATATACAGGCATTGTAGCTTTGCAGCCTGCATGAAAAAGACTTATACATTACTGCTTTTATCGCTGCTTGCCGCGAAAGTAAATGCCCAGGATGCCTCACTTGTTTATCCCGACGAAAAGCATTTCAAAAACATTCGCCAGCTGACCTTCGGTGGTGATAATGCCGAGGCCTATTTTGGTTTTGACAACGAACACATCTCCTTCCAGCGTACCAACAAAAATGATGGAATAACCTGCGACCAGATATTTTTTGGCAAAATACCGGCTGGTCCTGCGGAAAAATTTGATTTCAAAATGGTAAGCACCGGCAATGGCCGCACTACCTGCGCCTATATAATGCCTGACAAAAAACATGTGCTTTTTGCTTCTACCCATAAAGGAGCAGATACTTGTCCTCCAGTACCGGACCGCAAAGTGATCAAAAAGTATGTATGGCCGATCTACGATACTTACGACATTTTCGTTGCCGATCTGAATGGCAAAATAACCGGGCAGCTGACTAACACGCCTGGTTACGATGGAGAGGCAGTGATCTCACCCGATGGTAAAAGAATACTCTTTACTTCCATGCGCAATGGTGACCTTGACCTTTATGTTATGGACATCAACGGAAAAAATGTAAAGCAGGTAACCAAAGACCTGGGCTACGATGGCGGTGCCTGGTTTTCCCCTGATGGCAAAAAGATCGTTTGGCGTGCCTCACGCCCCAAAACCGATGAGGAAGTAAAAGAATATAAGGACCTGCTTTCACAGGGACTGGTAATGCCCACCAATATGGAAGTCTTTGTGGCTAATGCAGACGGCAGCGATGTCCGGCAGGTAACAAAATTGGGAAAAGCCAATTGGGCTCCCAATTTCACCCCGGATAGCAAGCGCATCATCTTTGCCTCTAACCACGAATATTCGCGTGGTTTCCCGTTCAATATTTACCTGGTAAATCTAGACGGATCAGGATTGGAAAAGGTTTCACACGATGGCGGATTTGATGCTTTTCCAATGTTCTCACCCGATGGCAAAAAATTCATTTTCAGCTCCAACAGGAACAACGGCGGCGCACACGACACCAATATATTTGTGTGTGACTGGGTAGATTAATCATTTCTATTGTAAAATATCTGGCAGAGCGCGTAACTTTAATACATGTTACGCGCTTTTCTATTGGTAGGTTTAGGTGGAGGTTTAGGCAGTATTGTCCGCTATGCACTAAGTCTTTTTATAAATAGGGTTAGCACCAACCCCTTCCCGATTGCGACCATTACTATCAATATGGTCGGTTGTCTCCTTATCGGGCTGCTTTTTGGCATAGGCAGTAGGGCATCCTGGGCACAGGGTGATGGCTGGCTGGTGCTGGCAACAGGCTTTTGCGGGGGATTCACTACCTTTTCTGCCTTTGCACTGGAGAATGTCGGGCTATTCAACAAACAACTCTCTGTTACAGCATTGTTATATACGCTCTTAAGTGTATTTGGTGGCATACTTTTATGCAGGTTAGGTATCTGCATAACAGCTTAATACAACTTCATGGATTCGTACACATTCCCATACCAGCAATACCTGAAGGCCGAACTTCCTGCAGATATGCAGCAGCTTGTAGAAGCAGCGGAGGCGGCTACTAAAGGCTCGTACGCGCCGTATTCCAATCTAAAAGTCGGTGCTTCTGTTTTAATGGAAGACGGCAATATCGTTACAGGCTTCAACCAGGAAAATGCAGCCTTCCCGGTTGGTATTTGTGCAGAACGGGCTATCTTATCGACTATAGACCTCGCAAAAGGAACCAAAATAAAAGCTATCGCCGTTACTTATTCATCTGATAACAATCAAAATGAAAAACCTATTGCCCCCTGCGGAATGTGCAGGCAAAGCATTCTCGAAATGCAGCAACGTCAACAGGCACCTATCGCTGTATACATGTGTAGCCCCAAAGGCCTGGTCATTATGATTGAGAATGCAGAATTCCTGCTGCCATTCTCATTCGGCAGCGACGATCTTCCCACTTATAAACCGCAGGTATAGATCAATCCTTAAAACAAGCTTAATCCCCCTCATCAGGGGAAGAATTTTAAATCCTATCTGGAGAGCTTTATCGTTCACACAGCTCTTCAGCCATGAAAAAAAATATTCTTGTACCGGTCCTGTTTCTTTTCTCTGCATGTAAAGGCCCCGGCGATTCTCCGGGTGATGCAAACCTTGAAATTGTGCGAAAAACCTTCGAAGCATTCAACGAACACGACTGGTCATTGATGACCTCCTACTATACTGACACCGCTTATTTTCTTGATCCTTCTCTGGGCAAAGACTATGTTACTCAAACCCGGCAACAGAGCATAAAAAAGTATACCAATCTTCAAAATTTCGCTCCCGACATATACGATAGTATAGTAGGCATGTATGCCTCCGGGAACAAAGTCACAGTCGAATTCATTTCCACCGGCACCAGTAGCGGTCAAAAATGGCATTTGCCATTGTGTAGTATACTTACAGTAGAAGGGGGCAAGGTGGTTCGCGATGCTACCTACTACGATCAATAAAAGCCGTTAAACTCAGTAAAATATCGCTATATATGCATAAATAGCCGCTCACGCAGCCATTTTTGAATAATACGTGCGGGTTTGCTAATTTAGCAACCCGTAACACGGTTTTAGATGATAGAAATTAAAGTCCCCACGGTCGGAGAATCCATTAGCGAGGTTACCCTTGTAAAATGGCTCAAAAAAGACGGCGAATGGGTAGAACGAGACGAGATTTTATGCGAATTGGAGTCAGAGAAGGCAACATTTGAGCTTAACGCCGAACAAGCCGGTATTCTTCAAATAGTCGCTAAAGAAGGAGATACGCTCAATATTGGTGACCTTGCCTGTAAAATAGACGACAAGGCCGAGCGCCCTGCCGGAGCTCCGGCTGCAGCCGCTGAAGCACCTAAAAAAGAAGAAAAGAAAGAAGCTGCACCTAAAGCCGAACCAAAAAAATCGGCTCCTACTGCTGACGTAAAAGCCACCCCGGTTGCCAAAGCAATTATGGGCGATAAGCAAGTAAAGGCCGATGCTGTTAAGGGTTCAGGCCCCCAGGGCAGAATACTCAAAAACGATGTACTGGAGGCTTTAAACAATCCCGGCCGCAAGAGCGGGGCTGATGCTTTTAGCCGCAACGAAAAGCGCGAAAAAATGACTAACCTGCGCAAAACTGTTTCGCGCAGGCTGGTAGAAGCTAAAAACACTACTGCGATGCTCACCACTTTCAACGAAGTGGACATGAGCCGCATTATGGATATCCGCAAGCAATACAAAGACAAATTCAAAGACGCCCATGGTGTTAATCTTGGCTTTATGTCTTTCTTTACCAAAGCTTGCTGTATAGCCTTAGGCGAATGGAGAGCGGTAAACGCTTATATAGATGGCGAAGAACTTGTTTACCATGACTACTGTGATATTTCTATTGCAGTCTCTGCTCCTAAAGGACTTGTAGTTCCGGTTATCCGCAATGCAGAAAGTCTTAGCATGTCTGAAATAGAAGCAACTGTTGTTGACCTGGCCACCAAAGCCCGTGACAACAAACTGACTATGGAAGAAATGACAGGAGGAACATTTACTATCACCAACGGTGGGGTATTTGGATCGCTGATGTCTACCCCTATTATCAATATCCCGCAATCGGCTATACTGGGTATGCACAAAATACAGGAGCGCCCTATGGTGATAAATGGTGAGGTTAAAGTCCGCCCTATGATGTATGTGGCGCTTAGCTACGATCACCGCATCATTGACGGCCGCGAATCTGTTAGCTTCCTTGTTCGCGTTAAGGAATTGCTGGAAAACCCCGAGTTATTACTCTTCGGGCAAGATCCTGTAAAAACTTTATTAGAAGTATAAAACCAAAGCCACTCCAACCGGGTGGCTTTTTAATCTCATTATGCGCTATATCTGGCAACATATAGATAGTATTGTCAGCTCCTACAACGGCAGCATACCTCTCACCTATTTTCTTAAAAACTACTTTAAGCTACATCCCAGGCTCGGCAGCCGTGATAGAAAGATATTGGGCGAAATGGCATATTGCTGGTATCGCAGCTCACGCGGTTTCCATCTCTCAATTCCTTTTGAGGAAAAAGTAAAGTCTTGCTTAACGATATGTGGCGCCCATTCAAAACATATACTGCCCTTTCTTCCCCAAGAGTCTTCTGAAAAATACCCTTTTCTCATCAATCAACTATTTGATCAGCCTTATACTTTGTCGTCCGGGATCAAAAAAAGCGAATGGTTGGAATCCATGCTTGCACAACCCCGCCTTTTTATCCGTATCCGTAAGAAAAAAGCGAAAATACTTGCCATACTGCGCGAACACAGCATCGAACATGAACAGCTTAACGAAATTTGCCTATCCCTACCAAACGGAGCCGCTATAGACAAAATACTACCCCCTGATTACTACGTTGTTCAGGATGCATCTTCGCAGGAAACCGGGAATTTCTTTGAGCCACGTAACGGTGAAACATGGTACGATTGCTGCGCCGGCGCCGGGGGAAAATCGTTGTTACTAAAAGATATTAACCCTTCTGTTTCACTTACAGTATCCGATAAACGCGTTACTATTATTCGCAATCTCAACAGTAGGTTCGATTTGTATCATTTGAAGCGGCCAGTAGCTCATATCCTGGATGTTGCTGATAAAAAGCAGGTAGACCATGCACTCAAAGGGCAGATGTTCGACAATATAATTTGCGATGTGCCTTGCAGCGGCTCGGGCACCTGGTCCCGAACTCCTGAGCAACTATACTATTTCGACAATGCCGCCTTAGCAACACTGCCCGCCCTTCAGAAAACAATCGCAGTTAATGCATCTGTTCACTTAAAACCTGGGGGCAAGCTATTCTACATTACCTGTTCGGTGTTCGAGATTGAAAATGAAAATGTTGTGAAGAATATCGCGGCAGAAACTAACTTGTCTATCCAATCGCAGACGTTGATAAACGGCATAAAAAAACATGCTGATAGCATGTTCATAACAGTACTTACCAAACAGTAAATTAGTTTCCTTTCACGATCTTAATTACTGCTTCTTTACCGCCACTTTGAACATTCATAAAATACATCCCCACAGGTAAATTTTCCGGCATGGGTATGTTTGTGTTGCGGATACCCGAATCCACCCTCTGCGTGTTGGATACTAAAGTTCTGCCACTAATGTCGCTCACGCGATATGATACATCATCTGATACACCAAGGTTAGTCCAAAGACTGATTTCCGTGCCAAAAGGATTGGGTAACACATTCACCCATCCGCTTATATCCTTCATTACAAAAGGAATATTCAAAATATCAGCTGCAGCCTGGAAGTTAGGAATTCCAAATCCACGTTGTATTTCAGGAGCAGTATGCACGTGCGCGCTACTGTCGATAGCAGCTCTGAGCATATGGGGTGTTGCGTTAGGACTTGCCTGCCACAGGCACGCTGCCCAGCCGGCTATTTGGGGTGTGGAGTAGGATGTTCCTGACCCAGTGCTATATCCCGATAGGCTTGTAACATTAGCAGGCGCACCTAAGGTTACCACATCAGGCTTTACCCTACCTGCACTATTAGGTCCATGGCCTGATGAAGACCACGCACTTCCATCAGTTTGAACTGCACCTATCGTTAAAGCACTATCGGCATCACCGGGAGTAAGTATATAAGGGAAGGCAAGCGTGCCCTCATTCCCTGCAGTAGCCACAAATAGTATACCCTTCTTTGTAGCCATATTAGCAGCCTTTGCAGCTATGGTAGTACTGCCGTTTAGATCCCCATAAGTGAGATCCGGGTAAGGTGGATCGAATGTGTTGTAACCGGAAGATATCGTAATTATATCAGCACCGATACTATCTGCGCGTTCTGCGCCGGCCAACACCTGCTCCATTTCTATCGGCTTTTCCGATGTCAGGTTCTCTGTAATGTAAAGTGCATATTCTGCATACGGCGCTGTTCCTACAAAAGTACCCGGCACATTCCCCGCCATTGTAGAAAGAACAGATCCTCCGTGATTAGAGGTAATATCATAGATGTAATTCGTATCACGAACAAAATTGTGTGTCTCCAGTATCCTGTTCTCCTGGTTGAGGCTATCAAATGCAGGATGCGTAGGAACGGTAGTGAACCCATCGTCCAGAACAGCTATCAGCATACCCTGCCCCTTGTATCCCTGGTCATGCAGATAATCACCATTCACCATATCTGTCTGGTCCCAGGTATTCCCGTAGTAAGCCGGGTTTCCGCTGCTTTTGGCAAGCGCATCAAACGATGGAAACAAAGCCTCCTCTTCAAATTTATCGTTCTGCCCGTTTTCGGGTAAAATGTTATGAAGGTTAATAGCAAAGTTGCCCACCTGGGTTGTACTGCTCACATACGGTAAGGCCTGCACTGGAGTAATATCAGCTTGGTTGCTTACTAAAATGACAATATGGTTAAACCAACGAGATTCGGTATGTAAAATACCCGATGAAGCAGTCAGAACACTCTGTATGTAAATATCTGAAACAGGCAGATCGGTACTATCTATTGCTATCCCTTGCGAAATTCTCCTGTCTATCGCTCTTTGAGAAAGATAGGCGATAGGATTGCTAAGTGTATAAGTTGTATTGTTCTTGTCGGTGAAGCTTACCCTGTACGCGTACTGCTGCGACCTTGCTTCGCTGATTGAAACAAGACTGAATAGGGCCAATATTATTCCTTTCCAAGACATAAAAATCACTAGTTGTGATCTATTGCGCGCATCAGCGTGGTATAGCCTTTACGGCATTTGTCCGGCTGGCGTTCCCAACGTGTCACTTCTCTGAATACCAGGCCTACATTATAGGCATATACTTCCTGGCTGTAAGTACGATCTGAGTATATTGAACTTGAAGAGTCTGCATCATTATAGTTCACCCCTTCATCAGCCTGGCTCACTGTTACAGTATTTTCAAACGTAGCAAGACCGTTGAAGTTCGACTCACCCACTTTTGAGTATAGATAATCCCACCCTACAAAGTTCATATTGTCGGGATCTCCTGCTGGTATATAAGTATTGCCTTTCCAGGTCACACCATTTTTCACCGGGAAAACAAGCTTTATGAACCTGTAGTTCTGCTCCACCATCTCGATACTAGCAGGGTTCTTGGTAGCCAACACTACTTTAAATGGTTCCCATTCAGACGTATCAGCCATACGGCGGCGAACTTCTATACGGTAAGAAAGCCTGTCCTGGTCATCTCTGAAGGTATCAGCAATGGTATAGCGCATTTGATACTCACTTTCACGTGTGGTACACGTGAAGTCATCATACACGATAGAGTCAACCTGGTAGGTTACATACCTGCCTATTTCAAGCGGGAAATACACATTGTTGCCACTAACTGTATTGTCTATCTTCTTACAAGAGAACAATCCGATTGTCATGACGATGGCCGGCAGCAAAAAGGCTAATATCCTTTTATTCATAAAAATATTAATGACTGATGTTTCCGTAAATATAAGGAAAGAACGCTAAACTGCATAGACTATTGCTCAAAATAGCCCCGCTACATGGCCATCCTGATGATCCCGCCTGCTATCACATCATCGCCTTCATAAAACACTGCCGACTGTCCCGGCGCTATACTATTCACCGCATGGTCGAAGTCAACGCGTATCATATCACCTTCAGGATACAGTTTACTCTCGGTTCCGGCGTCTTTATAGCGTATTTTGGTCACAGCCTCCATGCCCGGCTGGATAGTATCGTACTTTATCATATTAAGGCCACTTACATTCATACTGGCCTGCTTCAGCTCATCTATTTCTCCTAATACAACTGTATTTGTCTCCGGAACTATTTTGGTCACAAACATGGGCTTACCCAGGGCTATTTCCAATCCTTTCCTCTGCCCGATTGTGTAAAATGGAAATCCTCTGTGCTTCCCTACTATCTTACCGTCTCCCAGTACAAAATTACCCCCCTCTACTTGCGCTTCAAGCTCAGGTATCTGCCTTTTCAGGAAGCCCCGGTAGTCATTATCAGGCACAAAGCATATTTCGTAGCTCTCAGCTTTTTTAGACAGTTCCTTATAGCCCATATCATAGGCCAATTGGCGAACTTCTGTTTTCAGGTAATTTCCTAGCGGGTAAATACTCCTGCTCAGGCAATCCTGTCCCAGTCCCCAAAGCACATAGCTCTGATCTTTAGTAAGGTCCCTGGCCTTTGACAGTAAGAATCGGCTGTTTTCCTCCCTAACCTTCACGTAATGTCCCGTAGCTATAAAGTCACAGCCCAGCGCATCCGCACGCTTCAGCAGAGCTGCCCATTTTATATGAGTATTGCAGAGCACGCAAGGGTTCGGTGTTCTTCCTGCCAGGTATTCGTCCACGAAATTATTAATAACAAAATCCCCGAATTCCTCCCTTATGTCCAGGATATAATGCGGAAATCCATGCTCCACGGCAGCCATACGGGCATCATTGAATGAATCCAGGTTGCAGCAGCCCGTCTCCTTCTTCCCCCCGCCGGAAGTAGCATAATCCCAGGTTTTCATAGTAATGCCCACCACCTCATAACCTTGGTTATGAAGCATTAGCGCGGCTACGGTACTGTCTATACCGCCGCTCATTGCCACTAAAACCTTCCCATTCCTGCTCATATTAGCTTTTGCGAGCCGCAAAGTTACGAAATTACCCGCTGAGCCGCCGAAAAGCCTGCTTCCTTACCCATAGATTCTGCATATCCCTATATTCTATCAGTTCTCAGCCCCTTATTCAGTAATTTTGACTCTCCTCATGCAGTATTCGCTCACATTCCCTACTGGGACCGTCAGGTATATCTTTCAAAGCCGTTTTGAAGAATTGTCACGGTTTACCGGTACCGAAAACTGCGTCCTCCTGGTTGACAGCAAAGTTGCTGAGCTTCATACTGAACTCTTCAGCAGCCATCAAACAATCACCATTACCGCCGAAGAAACCCAAAAGTCCCTATCCCAACTGGAAGAAGTGGTGGCACAGCTATTAAAACTCGAGGCTCACCGTCAAACCACACTCATAGGTGTAGGCGGTGGTATCACAACCGACCTTACGGGCTTCATAGCTTCAACATACATGCGGGGTATTCCGTTTGGCTTTGTCCCCACTACCCTCCTCGGAATGGCCGATGCTGCCATCGGCGGGAAAAACGGCCTTAACATTGGTCTTCAAAAAAATCTCCTCGGCACCATTCAGCAACCTGGATTCATTTTCTACGATACGGGCTTTCTGGCTACCCTCCCTTCGGAAGAATGGAGCAACGGGTTCGCTGAGGTAATTAAATACGCTTGCCTTTTTGACTTGCCACTTTTCGATGATTTATCGCAATATGACCTCGCACACTATCAAACTAATCCGGAAGCACTACAACTGCTCATAGAACGCTGCGTCGATTGGAAGAACAACATCGTCATCGCCGACGAAAAAGAAAACAATAAACGCAAACTGCTCAATTTTGGCCACACCGTCGGTCACGCTATAGAAACCGTTCACTCTTTACCTCATGGCGTAGCGGTAGCTTTGGGCATGATGATCGCCTGTAAGATGTCCGAAAAACATTCCGGCTTACCGCAAACCATCAGCGCACGTCTTGAGAAGCTCTTAAACCGTTACAACCTTCCATCCTCTTATCAGCTTCGTGTTGACGATTTAATGCAGGTGCTGAAAATGGATAAAAAAAGAACCGCTGCGTCCATCGATTACATCCTTCTCGAAGACATAGCTAAACCCCTCATCAAAGACCTACCCTTTTCCGCCATACAAGAAGCACTCGAAAACCATTGCTATGCAGGCAGTAATTAATCCCGGCTATATTAGCGGCACCGTAAAAATACCGGGCTCCAAGAGCATGACTCAACGCGCTTATGCCGCTGCCTTACTCCACACCGGCTCCACCATTGTTCGTAACCCTGGCAATTCCGCAGACGATCTGGCAGCCCTCCACATCATTCAGCAACTAGGTGCTAAAGTCCACACCTTAGCGAATAACGAGATCGAAATCATCAGCCACGGTGTCCAGCCCATAGCAAACTATATAGATTGTGGAGAAAGCGGCCTCGCTGCCCGGTTGTTCACGCCCATCGTTGCCATAAGCCACCTTCCTGTTACTATTAATGGCTCCGGTTCGCTATTGCAGCGACCTATGCACGCATATACTCCTGTATTTGAACAATTGCACATTACAGCAGCCGATTTTAACGGCTACATCCCTTTTACAGCAAAAGGACCCCTCAAAGTTCAAAACATAACTATAGATGGTTCTCAAAGCTCGCAGTTTCTCTCAGGCCTGCTCTTTGCTTACGCCTTCACCGCTCACGAACCAACAACAATTACAGTTACCGGCCTAAAGAGCAAACCATACATCGACCTTACTCTCTCTATACTTGAAAAATATGACAAGCATGTATCGCACCACGACTATTCTGTGTTCCACATACAACCTTCAGTAAGTATTAGCACCGCACCTGTAGTAATAGATATAGAATCAGACTGGAGCAGTGCAGCATTCTGGCTGGTCGCCGCAGCAATAAATGGCGAGATCAACATCGAAGGCCTCAACCTCGATTCTCTTCAGGCAGACAAAGCCATTCTCGGAGTATTGCAATCCGCGGGCGTTTCCATCAACATCGGCTTTCAGAATATTGCCGTCAAAAAAAGCCGCATTCGCGGATTCGATTTTGACGCCACCCACGCTCCCGATCTTTTCCCGGTCCTTGCAGTTCTTGCCTCGTTTTCTTTCGATGAAGAATCCTACATTACCGGCCTGCACCGTCTTTGGCAAAAAGAAAGCAACCGCGCCACCTCCATTTCTGATATGCTGCTTTCCCTGGAGGTTGATTTTTCAATAGAGGATGACACCCTTTGCATTAAAGGCACAAAGCAGGTCACCGGAGGCTATGTCGACTCATACAACGACCACCGCATAGCTATGGCTGCTTCCGTCGCTGCTATCAAATCAAGAAATGCAATTATCGTCGACCATGCCCAGGCCGTAAATAAATCGTACCCCGATTTTTTCAGGCACTTGCAGGCTTTACACATACAATGTAGCTTTAACGATTAGTATGAATTCATTTGGACGCATATTCCGGATCAGCATCTTTGGCGAATCACACGGGCCTCTCGTAGGCATTACCATCGACGGTTGCCCTGCAGGCATCCCTCTTAAAGCCGAAGATTTTCTTGCCGATCTTAATCGTCGCAAGGCAGGAGCTTCCGGCACCACGCCACGTAAGGAAGATGACACTCCCTCAATAGTTAGTGGCTGCTTCAATGATCACACCACAGGCGCCCCGCTCACAATCATTTTTGAAAACAATAACACTCGCTCCACAGATTACGATGCTATAAAAAACACTCCCCGCCCCGGTCATGCCGACTTTGTACTAAACAAAAAACACAGCGGTTTCAACGACCACCGTGGCGGAGGTCATTCTTCAGGAAGATTGACGGTTGCAATTGTTGCAGCCGGTATCGTTGCTAAAAAGATACTATTGGACATAAATATTTCCGCTCGGCTGATAGAAGCAGGCGGCAACGCAGATATTGAGGCCGCCATTCAGAAAGCAGTTGATCAGCAGGATAGCATAGGTGGACAGATACACTGTACCGCCACTGGAATTCCTGTTGGCTTATGTGAACCTATCTTCGACTCTGTTGAATCTGCCATCAGCCACATCGTATTTTCTATCCCTGCAGTAAAGGGAATTGAATTCGGCGCAGGCTTCGCCGCAGCTAAAATGACCGGATCTCAGCACAACGATGCTATCGTAGACGCAACCGGCAAAACGGCGACTAATAACTCAGGTGGTATTAACGGCGGCATTACCAACGGAAATGAACTCTTGTTCAAAGTGGCTATCAAGCCCACAAGCAGCACACCACAGGAGCAGCAAACATGGAGCAATGCCACACAACAAGTTGAATCGTTTACCGTAAAGGGACGCCACGACCTCTGCATCGCTCTGCGCGCACCCGTAGTAGTTGAGGCTGCTACCGCCATTGCCCTGGCCGACTTACTTTTAATAAAAAAGGCTCTTAGTTAAGAGCCTTTCAATATCATTCTGCAATTTGATATTGAGCAATTACTAATTAGTTGTGTTGTCTTCTACCAGTAACTTCATCAGTTCCTGTATTTCTTCAGCCTTTTGTTCCTCGCGCTTGTAGCGGTAGCAAAGCGCAAGTTCTTCCAGCATTTTAAATATTACTCTCTTAGTACTGAGTGGAGCAAAATATGACTCTTTATCCGTAGCATTTATCTTACGCAGGTAGGTATCCACATCTTTCTGCGTATACACCATGCCGCTGATAGGATCAACAAAGAACTGTATCTGTTGCACCGCGTCCGTATCAGGACTAAAGAAATTATGAAGCGTATCGATATAGGCAAAAACAAACTGCCTCGGCACATCTACCGCAAATATGGGTATGTCCAGCAGTTCACACAGGGCCAGGTACAGCACGCCTATGCTATAGGCATTGCCCTGCTTGCTTTCTACCACCTGGTTAATGAAAAAGTACTTGGGATCTCTTTCTGTCAGTTCATGTCCCTGTAGCTTATAATAGCTGTAGAGAATACTGTTGAAAACATTTACCTGTTCAAGAGGCGTCAGGTAATTATTCAGCTCCAGCCAGATATTTCTGCGCATCTGGTCAAACTGGCTAAGTATTGCCGGGACATTAAGGTCGGGAAATTGATACTTGGCTACCAGTATAGCCCCCCTCAATAGTTCGGGATTCTTAGAGCTGCTCCACTCCAGCATTTCATGCTGCAGGTCCTGGAAATGCACCCTGTGTATCAGCAGTTCTATCCTCTCTTGCAGCGACTCGTCTATAGTTACCTCCCAGAGTTGCTCCAGGTTGGGTATTATATCCTTGCCATAGTGCAACAGCTTCTCAGCAACCGTATCAAACACTTCATCATCCGGGTCATCTATCAGTTGCAATAGCGCTGATATTTCCTTGTTTTGCTGCATTCCTCTAATTCCCTGTTCACCATTAAGTTACGAAATTCTTACGATTTTTTTCTGCCTCTGGCCGACTTTTTTGGCGGATTTGCCTTCGCTTCTTCTATAATAGCTAGCACTTCTTCTATCGTTAAGTCCTCAGGTTTCTCTGTTTTTTCCTTAGGCAGTTTATAGTTGCGAAGTCCTTGCTTTATATACGGACCGTATGGGCCTTTAAGGATCTTTATCTTTTCCTTCTCGAATATCTTTATGGTTGCCTCTGCTGCTGCTTTGCGCTTTTCTTCTATAAGTGGTGCCAGCTCGTCAAGCTCAACAGTGTAAGGATCCATCTCTTTTTTCAAAGAGTAGAACTTCCCATCATGTTGAGCGTAAGGACCAAAGCGGCCGATATTCACTACCACCTCTTCTCCTTCAAAAAGACCTACCTTCCGTGGCAGCTTGAATAACTCCATCGCCTCCTCAAATGTGATAGTTTCTATGCTTTGATTAGGTCGCAGCTTCGCAAATCTTGGCTTGTCTTCTGCTTCCTGCGATTTTTCTTCTTCGGTCTTTTTCTTACCACGGCCACCGCCCTTAGGCTTTTCAGTTTGCTCCGGGGCTGCCCCTATCTGCACCATCGGGCCAAAGCGGCCCAACCTTGCAAATACGGGTTTACCGCTTTCAGGATCTACGCCCAACTCGCGCTCGCCTTTGGCGCGTTCAGCATGCTCTAAAGTGTGCTCTACATTCTCATGAAACGGGTGATAGAAGTTATCTATCATTTTGCTCCACACTTTTTTACCATTGGCAATTTCGTCAAACTCTTCTTCTATCTGCGCAGTGAAGCTATAATCCATCACCTGCTTAAAGTTGTCATTCAGAAAATCTGTCACCACCATACCAAGATCGGTAGGGAATAGCTTTGACTTTTCCGCACCCGTATTCTCAGACTCTGTTACCTCCCTTATTTCACTTCCTTTCAGCGAAATGATCTGGTATTCCCTTTTTACTCCTTCCTTATCTCTGCGCTCTACGTAACCACGGGTTTGTACCGTACTGATTGTCGGCGCATAAGTAGACGGTCGGCCTATCCCTAGTTCTTCCAGCTTTTTCACCAGCGATGCTTCCGTGTATCTCGGGCTCGGTCGGCTGTAGCGTTCCGTAGCTTTCACTTCCTGCACATCCGGTTTCTGGCCGGCAACCAGAGGCGGCAGCATACCTTCATTTTCATCTTCGCCGTCTTCTTCATCTTTGCCCTCACTGTATACTTTCAGGAACCCGTCAAAGCGAAGTACCTCACCCGTTGCTGTCAGCGGATCAGGGTGCGTTGAAACGTCTATTTTAGCTATCGTGCGCTCCAGTTGGGCATCCGCCATCTGGCAGGCCATCGTGCGTTTCCATATCAGTTCATATAGTCTTTGCTGGTCAGCGTCGCCGGCCTTGCTCACATTCATATCTGTGGGGCGTATGGCTTCGTGCGCCTCTTGTGCCGACTCGTTCTTATTCTTATATACCCTGTGCTGGTAGTACTTGTCTCCATATTGACCTATAATAGCAGCTCGCGTACCCTCTATAGCGGTTTCAGACAGGCTTACCGAGTCCGTACGCATATAGGTTATATGCCCGTTTTCATACAGCTTCTGCGCCAGTAGCATAGTTTTCGACACAGAATATCCCAGTTTTCGGCTGGCTTCCTGTTGTAGGGTTGATGTGGTAAATGGCGCAGCAGGCGACTTCTTGCCCGGCTTCACCTGCACATCCTTCACGGTATAGCTGGCGCCTATGCACTTTTCTACATATTCACGGGCACTGTTTACATTGCCTATCTTGTCAGGGCCATCGGCCTTAAAGCCTACTTTCTTACCATTTATATCGGGAGCCTGGAAGAACGCCTCTACCTTAAAGCTGCTCTGGGCCTTAAAGCGGGTGATTTCACGCTCACGCTCCACTATCAACCTCACCGCCACCGACTGCACTCTTCCAGCGCTGAGGTTATTGCGCATACTCATTTTGCGCCACAGCACCGGAGACAACTCAAAGCCTACTATCCTGTCCAGTACACGGCGAGCCTGTTGTGCATTCACCAGGTCCATGTTCACTGTCCGCGGGTTACCCACCGCTTTCTGTATGGCCGGTTTGGTTATTTCATGAAATACAATGCGCTTTGTAGTGTCAGGATTCAAACCAAGTACTTCACAAAGATGCCACGATATCGCCTCCCCTTCACGGTCCTCATCGGTTGCTAACCAAACCTCATCGGATTTCTTTGCTATCGACCTCAGCTCCTTTACCACCTTTTCCTTATCGTCAGATACCTTATATTTCGGCTTGTACCCGTTCTTCATATCTATCCCCATATCCTCCTTCTCCAGGTCGCGGATATGACCATAGCACGACTTCACTTCAAAATCGCTGCCAAGTATTTTTTCTATGGTTTTAGCTTTCGCCGGCGACTCAACTATCAACAGGTTCTTTGCCATTCTGTAGCTTCCTTTCTATAATATATTATATATACC
>CAMPKR010000015.1 GCA_946887345.1 uncultured Bacteroidota bacterium
ATATAGCAGTCTTTTTATAATTTTTCTCTATCTTGGCAGCGGTTTGTGTTTTTTATTTTTTGTTTTGACACGCCTGCTGTTTTTTACAGCAGGCTCTTTTTTTTAATAGAACAGCCGGCCATTGCTGACCGGCTGTGGTTTTCCCAAAAAATTTTATTTTTTAATCGCCTTCTGTTACGGGCACATTTATAGACAAAGTCGCCTGCTGGGTGATCTCGTACGGTATGCCTCCTTTCACGGCCATGGCTATATCAGGATCGTAGCCGCTGCCAAATATGTAGTATTTGCCATTCCGCAAGCCGGTAAAAGTAGCCACCGGCTTCCCCCCCTCCACTACGCAGACTGCCGATTCATCATAGCCGGCTGTATTGTCAGACGGCGGCACCGAGCTTTCATATTTAAGATATATAGTGCATTGCTCTATGTTCTTGCTATGGTGCTGTGGAGTCACCTTCAGGATGGCAGCCCCACCCTTACCTGCTTTGTCTTTTCGCTTGGTGCAGCTAAATGAACTGACCCCTGACATTAGTACCAGGACCAGCAATATATGGATTGTTCTCATAATAGCATCTTATTATCCTTTCTTACCCATGTACTTCTCAGGCCTTGCATCGAAGGCTTGCTTGCAACCCTCTCCGCAAAACCACACGGTGTCTCCCTTATAAACCGAATAGTCGGTCCAGCTGGAGTCTTTTTCCATTTCACAAATAGGATCTATTTCCGCAGCGACCGCCGCCGCTTCACTTGTCTTAGCAGCGCCTTCAGTAGTTTGCTCTTCACTTTTCCCGCTCCCGCAGGCTACCGCAAATGGCAGTGCTGCTATAGTTAGTACTTTAATAATGTTGTGCTTCATGTTTCTTAATTACCAATCAAAGTTACGGAGATCATGTCAACATAGTTATCGGCAATTATCTTTGCATTAGCACCAGGCATATGAACGGCGCTAAATGTTGCAAAGTTGATAACCGTGGGGCTCTTGAATAGCTCAAGAACATCTGCACTTAAATGCACGTGCGGTTCGTTGGCGTTTACTACCACGTCAGCCGGGAAAGCAAGGGTAATGGACCTTAATACACTGTTAGTGCCTGAGAAACCGCCCATATGCAGCTGTACTCTGCCTTCTGACTGGGTAGATTGAGGGGAATTGCCCTCGAATTTCAGCATGATGTAGCCGGTGCTCCATTCCCAAAACATATCACTCGGGGTCAAGGCACCCGTCTGCGCTCCGGACACATTCCTTAGGCTATCTACCCCGATCATGAAAGTGATCGATTTGTAAGTTCCATCGGGAACATCATCAATGTCAAATTCAAGGCTCGCCGGCTCGTTGTGCCTGAGCAGGTGGTAACTCTCCGGTTCTATAAACTGGCCCCCATCAGCATTATTCAATTTAATGTTGCTGATATAGTAGTTGAACTTGCTCACGGTAAACGAATCTCCATTCTGGTTGGTATACCAAACGTCATTGAGCACGAGGCCTTCTGTACCCACCTTATTACTGAATTCCAGTTTTACCGAACCCGTTGGGTTTACAACAGGAACTACCGGATCTTCTTTCTTCCTGCAGGAATTTAGACTTAAACTTAGCGCTATGGCACTTAGTATACTTAATGACTTCAATTTCATTTTTCTGTGTGGTGTTTAAGTTGGTTAGCTACTTTTTGATCGCAACCGTTGCTGCTAAATGAGACCGGATATTAATGCTGACCGTTGGTTCATGAGCTTTATCTTTCATATTTTTACATGCAGCAGACATTTACTTTGGCGGCTTATTTGTCATAAAACCCAAAAATACGTTAAGAAATTTATAATGTTAAGTTAGAATGTAAACTTTCGCTATACATCTTCACGAATCGATATTACATTTGAAAAAGCGATACTTAGATAGGGTAAAAAACGGCAGGCATCAGGCGTATTGTAACTTTACAACAAACAAATAATGAAACAAGCTTTTGTAATTGCCTGGCTCGGTCTCATACTTGCTGGTATGTCGTACCTTTTTTGGCAGAACGAGTTGAAATATACTCTCCCAACGCCCGTGCCGCAAAAATACGCTCCGGTAAAGACCGGTGAAATCGTCGCACTTAAAACCGGTGTAAGAACGGATGCGAACAGGCCACTCTTCATTCATTTTTACAATCCTAATTGTCCCTGTTCAAAATTTAATATTCCGCATGTCCGCTCACTGATGAAAAAATATGGCGACCGCATATCTTTTGCCGTAGTTGTGCTGAGCAATAAGAAATTCACAGAAACTGAGATAAAAGATAAATTCGGTGGCGATGTCCCTGTCTATTTTGATAAGGAAATCGCGAATGCATGCGGCGTATATTCTACTCCACAGGCGGTATTACTGAATGAAGATAACAAGCTGTACTACAGGGGAAATTACAACAAGAGCCGCTATTGCACTGATAAGAATAGCAACTACGCCCAGCAGGCGTTAGATTCCTTCCTGGCACATAATAGTAAACCGATTTTTAACCACTTTGCACTTAAAGCTTATGGATGCGAACTACCCGACTGTCGCAAATAGTACAGTAACGAATGGAGCTTATAGTAGTTCCTACAAAGAAGTGCGTGCCTTTATGGACGACATAAAGAAACGCTCAGACAGTCTCATGAACTACTTCCTCGGCGGATTTTTTGTGGCGGGCTTGTTACTAGCCCAATTCTACGACACACAGGATGTAGCCTGGAGTGTTGGCGGACTATCGTTGCTGGCTTACTACTCAACAAAACTGATGCTGCCAAAATCCAACCTGTACCAGTACGTACTGAGTGGAGTATTCGGCATTTTCATGGCGCAGTTTATCTTCCAGATGCATGGCTTGTTCGAAATGCACTTCGTTGCCTTTATTGGCAGCGCAATCCTTATCACGTACCAGAACTGGAAACTGCAAATTCCGATAGCAGTAGTTGTAGTGGTACACCATGCTATCTTCGGCTACCTTCAGTTTATAGGCTATGAGAAGATATATTTTACGCAGCTGGAATACATGGACCTTCAGACTTTTATTATCCATGCTATACTGGCGGCTATTATCTTCTTCATCTGCGGCCTTTGGGCACACCACTTAAAGAAATACAGTTCCAGCTACATAAAACAGACATTTGAAATGGGGCGCCTGCAGGAAGACAAACTGAAAAAAGAAGCACTTCTTGCAATGAGTGAAAACCTGAAAATATCAAATGAGCAGCTGAATGAAGCCCAGCAAATGGCCAGCATAGGTAGTTGGATGTGGGACCTGGAAACTAACAGGGTTGATCGCTCAGCCGAATTCTATAATATCCTCCAGAGAACACCGGAACAAGTAAATAGTACACCGGAAGGCTTTCTTGATTGCGTACATCATGAAGAAAGAGAAAAACTGAATGACTATGTGAACCGCTGTATAGCTGAAGACTTACCATTCACTTATGAAGCAAGACTGGTTATACCTGACGGATCGACAAAGACGATCTTCGCGCAGGGAAAGGCCCTGAAAAATGAAGAGGGAAAGACTATACAGATGCATGGAACAATACAGGATATAACGAAGCGAAAGGCCTATGAGCAGGTACTGGAAAAAACCAACCAGGATCTTCGTAAGTCAAACCATGAGCTCGATAAATTTGTATACAGCGTGTCTCACGATCTGCGGGCGCCGCTGCTGTCTATGCAGGGTATAGTGGAAATAACAGCTGACGAAACACAGGAAGAGCTCACAGCTACGCACATGCAAATGCTGAAAGGCAGCATACAGAGACTGGATAACTTTGTAGAAGAGATACTCAACTACTCACGCAATGCACGTAATGAGTTAAAGAATGGCGCGGTCGACTTCAGAAAAATAATGGATGAGATAACAGGTGACCTGAAATATATGGCATCTGAAACAAAGAATATCAAGATAGATATGGACATCAGGCAGGATAGCGACTTTTACTCTGATGAAGGCAGGATACGCGTAATAGTAAACAACCTCGTGTCAAATGCCATACGTTATCACAACCCTGACGCCGAGCAACCTTTTGTAAATATCACTGCCCACCTGAACGGGCAGGCGAAAATAGTAATTGAAGATAACGGCATAGGCATACCGGAGCAATACCATCAGAAGATTTTCGACATGTTCTACCGCGTCTCAGAAAAATCACGTGGCTCGGGACTGGGGCTGTATATAGTGAAAGAAACCATTGACAGGCTCAGCGGCAACATAGAGATAGAATCAAAACCGGGATTGGGAACTAAGTTCACGATCCATCTTCCTAACATGAACCAAATAAACTAATATGTACCAGGAGAATAACGTTCTCGACCTAGTAATGATTGTAGACGACACGCCTGTAGATAGGTATACAGCATCATATGTGATAAAGAAGCACGGTTTTGCCCGCGAGGTACTCGAGTTTGATATGGCTACCAAGGCTATAGCCTACCTGGAAGAAAATAAGGACAATCTCAAAATGCTGCCCCAGGTAATACTGCTGGATATAAGCATGCCCGAGATGGATGGCTTCCAGTTCCTCGATCGCCTGGCTATGCTGCCGCAATGCGTAAAGCAAAGTTGCTGTATAGTAATGCTTTCCTCTTCGCTTAACCCCTCAGACCATGAGCGCGCTGAAAACAATCCCGTAGTGAAAAAATTCATTAATAAGCCATTGAGCAAGGGCTACCTGGAAGAAATAAAGCAGCTATACGAAAAAATGGCCGGGAAAGAGCAAAAAACAGCAGAATAAAGGCATTACAAACCTGAAAAACTGCAAATTCACTATCTTTACCCAACACCAACGGGATTGAAATGAGGATTATTGCTACGTTTTGGGTATTACTGCTTTCCACACAAATGAATGCACAAAATGACGATGGCCTGCGTTCTGCCAGGATGCTTCCGCTCGATACCACCATTACCGGAGCTATTGCCTTCAACAATGAATTGCTTTCATGTGCCCCGGGCTACAGTTTTAAGTTCGTAGACAAGGAATCGCCCAACGAACTGAAATACCTTTACGAACATAGCAACCATGAAACGCTGAAAATTGAATATGCCTACAAACAAAAAGGCGATGACGGAGACGCAAAGCCCAAACCTCTTATTTTCGCCCAGAAGATAATAGCCGACAACGGCACTATAGCTTTGATCTACAACTGCATGTTTGGCGAGAACATTAAGGCCGAACAATTGGAAGCTTTCAGCGGAATGGGACGTGGCTTCGTGTTTCGCGAGCGCGATTATCACTACAGCTTAATGCCCGACGACTATAAGCCTGGTTATTGGGTGCTGACGTTCACGGAGTAAGTGGTTTTCTTTTAATATCTGGCATGGCATTATCCTTCCAAAAATATAAATACAAGCAAAATCCAGTACAGGCAAGGCTTTCAGCAAAATGTGGAAAAACACCTAAAAAATCTTTTGTAAAAAACGGGATATGCTTATCTTTGCGTCCCGCTCCGCAAGGAACATTGGAGATTTCGTAGCTCAGTTGGTAGAGCAATACACTTTTAATGTATGGGTCTTGGGTTCGAGTCCCAACGGAATCACAAAATTTGAAAGCCGCTACAGTAGCGGCTTTCAGCGTTGTATCCTGATTGGATATCGAACCGCGTTAAATTTCATTAATTTGTGTGGGTTATTTGCCTGAATCAGCATCAATTTTTAATATTGCTACATCTTGGAAATTTGTCTCTTTATGTAGGAAATGGTGAAGAAAAAATATAAGCATTTAACGTTCGTCAAATCGAAATTTAGCAATAGACCCATCTTGCTTACCTCCATTATAAATGTTCTTTGCTGGGAAGACTGTTGACGATGTTTCGCCACCAATGAGGATGTTGTCGTACACGTCCACACAGAGCGTACGTCCGTAATCTATATCTTCACCGCCAAGAAAGCTAAAGTATAATAGCTGATTAAGGTCTTTATCAAAACAAGCGATTATTTGGTCTGCCTTACTTTCTGTATTGTTTGTAAACCCGCCATCTGGCACTGGAATTTCTTTAGAATAGCTACTACCACCACAATAAATATCACCATTTTTATTAGTACATACTCCCTCCAATCCTTCACCAGCACTACCACCAAAATAAGTTGCTGCTATTAGTTGGGTACCGTTACCAGATAATTTCGCAATAAATCCGTCAAATGGATAATTTGTACGTAAACCACCATTAATTCCGCCGCTCCCTCCATACTTCATTTGATAAGCATCTGGTGTAACAGGGAAATCCTGAGATGATGTAGTAGCGGCTACAATAATATTATTATCCTTATCAATGGTGAGATTATGTGTTTCAGTTCCGTCAGAACCTGTCCCTCCTAGGTATGTGCCAAGCAACAATTCTGAACCATTATTGCTTATAGTAGCAATAAAGATATCTTCCAATCCATTATAGCTTTTATCGTAAGCCTGTTCGGATACCATCATATTTTCCGAGGTGGTTGTCCCGCATACGACAATATTCTGGTCCTTATTGATTGATATTGACGGACCTATAAAATCATTGCCATTACCGCCCAGGTATGTAGCCCATTGTACATTCCTGCCGTCCGTGGTAATTTTTGCAATCACTCCTTCATATCCCTTATGTCTCTGCTTCTGCAGTGCATTTTCAGTAATATGGATATAATCAGCGGATGCTTCGGTAGCAATTATATATATATGGCCATTACTGTCGATAGCCAAATCTCTTATAAATCCCCTGTCAGGAGCACCAAAATAGCTACACCATACAAGTTTTGAACCATCCGTAGATAATTTGGCCACGAAACCATCCTGCTCACCATATAGCTTATTTGCATTGGTATCTCCAGCGAATGATCTTTGAAAAGCATATTCGGTACATGGCAACCCTTTTCCTGCTCGCCCGGCAATATATACATAGCCATTCTTGTCAACTTCAATTGCATAAGCCCTGTCGTATTCAGGACCTCCTAATAGTGTTGACCATATTAGTTTACCCCCGCTGTCGAATTTCATTACGAAGGCATCCATTATGTGAGTTCCCCCCTCATTCAATTTATCAGAATAAGCTCCGGTGGTTGTAAAAAAATCAGACGAAGATGTTCCTCCTGTTATATAAATATTGCCTGAATTATCCGTTGCAATATCACGAACCTGCTCATATGCCTTACCTCCGATATAATATCCAAAATCTAAGTGGTATGTTTTTTGCGCAACCAGACCATGATTAGTATACAATGCAATGACGAGAATTATCAAAAAACGAACCATTTTGTAGACACTTTATGCTAAAGTATATATTTATTTAGTTAGTTTATTAACCTTAAGTCAGTTAAGAACTGGTTCGACATTTGTCCCAACGGGTTCACTGAAAAAAGCCGCTATTGAGCGGCTTTTTTGGGCCTTTATGAAAGGACTGTTCCAGAATCAGTTAATTATTTCACCGGGGTCATTGTCCAACCTTTCACGCCATTTTTGGAGTTCCTCAGGTGCTTGTCTCACCCAATCGGCCACTTCCCCAACTATCTTCAAAGGTGCCTGGGTTCGATATGAACGCGTAGGATTACCCGGAAATTTTTTATCCGTAACGTTCGGATCATTTTCAAAGCTCCCCGTCGGTTCAACTATATAAACGCGTTCACGTCCATCACCTTTCGCTAATGCAGCAGCAAGCCCTGCCCCATTAGCCAGGCCTGTGAAGTAAATATGATTCATCAGGAGTTCAGCTTTGTAGTTAGACAAACGCCCTGCAGTCAGCAAATCTCCGATCCGTAAATCTGCCTTGGTTCCGTGATAAAAGGGGCCGTCGTCAAAGGGTACATCCGTAAACGAAAGCGCCAAGGCATGGTTCTTCTGCGCCTTGTCAAGTTCACCCAAATCTTCATAACATTTAGCAATGTTTGTATACAGGGAAGCAAATGCACTCTTAACGGTGTTGTCATCTATTCTTAAGGCATGCTGCAACGCTGTTTCGTACCATTGCAATTTGTCGGAAGTATCCTCTTGACGCCGTGCAACATAGTAAGCAGCCGTAAATTTCTCAAAGTCGTCTGTCGCTTCGTACCAGGCTTGAAGAAATAGCCTTTTTGCCTCTCCAGGCTGGCCTTTATCCTCCATGGCCATACCTTGAAGGCACAGTTTAACAACATTATTATATGGGCTGAATTCCATTCCAAATTATTTCGTCTTCCTCAATTTTCAGAGATATCTCTTAATACCGCCTCAAGTTTGTCAAAATTTTCCTCGTTTTTATCGGGAACGAACTTCCTAATTTTATCACATTCTTCCTTGGTATCAAACTGCATGCGAAAAGTAAGAAGTGTGTTCCGATCTTCAGCTTCAAAAGTAGCAACCACTCTGAATATCGGCTGTGACAATCGATTCCAGGCTATCAGTGTAGGTTCCTCAATTTTAAAGAACACACATTCATTTTGATAGTTACCTTTCTCAGGCCCGTGCATGGTGAATTTCCAGGTCCCGCCGGGCCTTAGGTCAAACTGGTGAAATGTATTGGTAAAGCCCTTAGGTCCCCACCATCTAGCTAAAAGTTCGGGCTCTGTCCATGCACGAAACATCAAGGTTCGTGGATATCTAAATAGCCGCGAACTAAGTATTTCACACTCGGATGAAACAACAAAAAGATCCTGGTCCATTATTTAGCGGCTTGTAGATAAGTGATTGTATTTTCACTCCTCATCTCATACCAGGCCGTTACTTCCTGTCCGTTAGCCTTTGTCATTAATTCTCCCACATACCATTTAAAAATGACCGGGTTATTGTCTTTTGATGTAACTGTGATCTCGTCAGGAGCATCACTTTCGGTAACAGCTTCTGCCCCGGAGAGTACCCCCGTTATTGTTCGCCACGTGGCGTCTTTTTGAGGAACCTGGCTCGCAGTAACTGAGCTGCCCATATATTCCATTGCTTCCAATCTTGGTTCGTTGGTTACAGTATAGTATAAATCTACCCTTTTCCCCTCCAGGCTGTGCAGCATAGCAGGATCTATGTGGCTGGCCTCCGCATCAAGGTCAAATACCTGCTGTGTACTATCAACCATATCTATGGTCACCACGAACATTGGGTAAGCACCATCTTCTACTTTGGTGATAGTACCCGCGCCGGTAATCTCCTTATCATTAGGCTGACGAATGGTGGTTGTCGCTACACTATCCTTTTTGATGGTGGAAGAATCAGCTGCAGCCGTTTCAGGCCCCCCGGAGCCACACCCGGCCATAACCACCGAAAAAATAACAGTGAATACACAGTGTCGCATAGTATAAGTTTAAAAGTATGATTAATACCGTTTCTTAATCAACAACTTTGGCCCGGCCGCAGACAATACACGCAGACTTTATCAGCTGGGCGGCCTCACTTTGCACGTTATCAATTTACGCAAAATTACGAATCAATCTTCCAAATGTCCTTCAGTTTCATACCAGGGAAACGATTCTGCATTTTTACTGATCTCCCAGTAAAACCTGCTGTGCTTACGTTCGTAGTTGCCTGTCTCGTTCATGGTCTCAGCATCATACAGGCGGCCGTTCACCATGGTATACCTAATGCTCTCCGTGTTATAAATATCGTCCAGCGGGTTTTTATCCAGCACCAACAGGTCTGCGAGTTTACCCTCCGCCAGCGAACCGATCTGGGCATCAAAACCCAGACTTTTAGCCGGATTAATAGTCGCAGTTCGTAAGGCCTCCATAGGAGTCATACCGCCCTGGGCCATCATCCATATTTCCCAGTGAGCACCAAGCCCTTGCAACTGCCCGTGCGCCCCCATATTTACCAGAACACCGGCATCACTAAGCTTCTTCTGGCTGCGTGATACGAGCATGTGGCCATTTTCGTACTCCTCTTCAGGAGCCATAATGCGGTGGCGGCTTCGAACATCAACCACAGCTCTCGGCGTAAAACGCATCAGTCTTTCTTTTTCCCATACGTTACTATGCTGGTACCAGTAATACTCTCCCGAAAGCGAACCATACGACACTATAAGTGTGGGTGTGCTGGCAGTACCTGAATTTTTCCAGAGTTGTATCACGTCGTCATACAGCGGTGCTACGGGAATATTGTGCTCTATCGTCGTGTGACCGTCGAGGATCATACTGAGGTTATGGTAAAAGAAAGATCCACCCTCCGGCACTACTTCCATCTTCAGCTCACGGGCAGCTTCTATCACCATTTGTCTTTGTTCACGCCGGGGCTGGTTATAGCTTTTTACGCTGAAAGCACCGAACGCTTTAGTACGCTGCAAAGCGCTTCTCGCATCATCAAAAGAGTTGATCACGGCCTTAAAGTCCCCATCTGCCCCGTACAAAATCGTTCCGGTTGAGAAAACACGCGGCCCTTGCATCATACCTGTCCTCACCAGTTCACTTTGGGCAAACACCAGTTCACTATTGGCCGAGGGATCATGAGTAGTAGTCACTCCATAAGCCAGGTTCACAAAATAAGGCCAGTGCTTCTCAGGCACTATCCCCGATCGGAAATGCGCGACGTGCGCGTGTGCATCTATAAATCCGGGCAGTATTGTCTTGCCACTGCAGTCTATCACTTTGGCACCCGCTGGCACTTGCACTTCGCCTGTTTTTCCAACGGCCTTAATGATATTGCCATCTACCACTATCGTCCCGTTCTCTATCACGGCATCCGATTCCATTGTAATAACCCTGGCATTGGTAAATGCAAGTATCCCCTTAGGCTTATCTGTTTTCGCTTTCAGCCCGATAGTAATTCCCTGCGCTGGTATTGCAAAAGTAGAATCGGGTTTGCCACCAAGAAACTGGTACATATCATCCAGTACTATCGTATAATACTGATCGCCCAGTGTATAATGGAGTTTCTTCCCATCTCCACTCCAGTGAAGGTTATAACCTGCGTCCTTCGATACGCGCCTCAGAGGGAAATCCGCCGAATCACTACCGATTGTTATTGGTCTGCCGGTATGCGCGAAAGCGGCAATATATACATGATGCAGGTTTACATAAGCTATCCAATCACCATCAGGAGACACTGTGAACTGTTTGCCATAAGTGCTCTTAAAAAGCTGCCTTTCTTCATTGCCATCCTTGTTACACATTTTGAATTCCTTGTCCAGTCCTCCACCGGTTTCAAAATAAATACGCTTGCCATCTTTGCTGAATGTTGGCTTATCACCTTTGTCTGTTACAAATTCCTCATTGCCACCGTTTGCTGCTATAATGTATACTCCCGGTTTTGATGTATAGGCATTACCCAGGATATTGTCGCTCCCTTCTCTTTCATACACCAACCAGTTGCCATCGCCCGACCATGAAGGCCTGCGGAAGATGCCTTTCTTAGTTGTTATCCTGTCTCCTCTGCCGCCTGAAGATTTTATCTTACTGATACTGCCTCCTGTGCTGTCGTTCCAGGTCACATAAGCGATCGTTTTCCCGTCTGGTGAAAATGCAGGATCAAACTCGTACTCTGCCGACTCAGTAAGCCTCACCGGCCTCCCGTTGGGCAGCTCTTTCTTATACAGGTGACCAAGTGCATTAAACACCAGTGTCTTTCCATCCGGGGATGTAACAGCCTGGCGGATTACGTTCACGTTGAACTCATCGGCGTCTATATCCTGCCTGTATCTTACTACGTCTGTAATCTGTTGTTCCACGTTGCATGAGAAGGGAATCTCAGCAGCACTATTACTTGCCTTCAGGTCTATCTTCATTATTTTCCCTCCTGCCCAGGCAATGATGTTTTTATCATCGGGCGTCCAGGCAAAACCCGGATAGATGCCAAAGGTCGTCCAGGCTTCCTGCTGATCTTTCGATAGTTTATCATACACTGGCCATTCTTCCCCTGTCTCAATATCTCTGATATAAAGCACAGACTTCGTTCTCACTCTTTTCACAAATGCCAGCAACTTGCCGTCGTGTGATATCTGCGGCCTTACGGCGCCACCGGGTCCTCCTGTTACATTCTCACTTGTTCCTTTCTCCCTGTCAAAACGCTTAATTGCAAATATCTGGTCGTTAGGATTTTTATTGTATTGAAAAAAACCGCCGGGATAAACATCTTCGCTATAATATATATAGCGGCCATCCGGCGAAGCACAAGGCTCATTCACATCCTGTTGATCATTTTTCTTCACCGTCAGTTGCAGGCCATTGCCTCCGTGACTGTGATACATCCAGATCTCACCCGCACCCAGCGAACGGGTAGAAGTAAAGTGCTTCCTCGCTATCAGGTATCTCCCATCGCTGGTCCATACTGCATTGTTCAGTAACCTGAAATTCTCCCTGGTCACCTGGCGGGCGTTGCTGCCATTTTTATCCATTATCCAGATATTGTCGCCCCCACCGGCATCGGAAGTAAAGGATATCTTCTTCCCGTCGGGGCTAAAGCGCGGCTGCACTTCCATTGCCTTTCCCTGTCTCAGCACTTTCGCTCCACCACCACTGAAAGGCATAATATAAATATCCCCCAGCAGGTCGAAGACTATTTCCTTGCCATCCGGCGAAACGTCCAGGTTCATCCAGGTACCTTCGTTCACTGTAAAAGATACTTCTTTTTGGGGACCACCGGGATTATTTACATCCCACTTCTTTTTATCACCGGCAAAGGAAAGGGCTGGCACCAGCAAAAGCAGGCCCGAGATCATTCTCAACTTCATAGAAAAATGTATGATGCCGATAAAGATAGAAAAGCCTCCTATCTAAGGAAAGAAAACGTGTGTGAAAAAAGGGGTATTGTCCTATTTATCCAGAACGAAAGCCAGGGGACCGTCCTTTTTTATATATGGCTTCAGTTCCTGCCAGCTAAAACTTATATCACCTACCGGCTCCAAGGCAGTAACCACATGAGGAAAAGCGAAATGATAGACAAAAGTGACCTCGCCCTCCTTTAAGTAAAAGTCGCCAAGATGCTGAACTGTAAACTTCGGCGGATCTGCTTCTATTATCTGGTTATATTCTTCAAGTCCATCTGCAGCCGTTAGCCCATTTCTTCCATCCGCTACTATCTGTTGAAGCATGTCATCACACAACTTCACCAGCTTGTCTACTTTAGTAGTATCTAAAATATCAATGTGCTTTAAAAGGCCTCCATCGCGCTTGTCAAAACTGTAGTACCTGGTATTCCCTGTGGGATAGGCAGCCTGCCATTCAAAAATCGCAGCAATACTCATCACACAATGATCATTGTATAATGTATCCAGTTCGAAAGATTGCAAACCGATGAGAGGCTTTTCATTAGCGCCCAACCACTCCTTCACCTCCTCATCGGTCATGTCTGTAACAGATTGTATGGAAGTAGCTTTTCTAATTCTTTCCATAGCCATTGCATCGCTGCAATCTTCAGCAACAGGCGCAGCATATACAGCGGTATCCTCGGACTGTTCACTAATCTGCGATTCACCGCAACTAAGTAAGCCAATCGCAACGCATGTAATGAAAAATCTCTTCATACTCTAAAGCTAACCTAAACATCAAAGAGCCGCAAGCTACCTACTCGTCTTCATTGCCTTTATCACCTGCAGCTTCTTATCCTTCGAAAATTTCTTGTACTCAGCAGACTCGCAGGGATAAATGGCGATCCTTCCCTCAGCGTCAGAATGTACTCCCCAGCCATAACGTTTGGTAAGCGGCGAAGTGCGCATGCAGGGCTGACCTTTGGAAAAAAACTCCGCACGTGCCGCCTTCAGCTCGCTTTTCTTTATTTCGTTGCGGAGAGCGTACACGCTGAACAGCACGTCATCAGAGGTGTATTCATAAGGATGCTCGTACAGCATATCAAACTGCAGGTTGGCAACTGTTTTCTTGTCACCCTTCAAAGGTGGCATTTCCCCTTCCTCCACGGGGCAGTCTGCCGCTGTCTCTATAAATGTGTTTGTATAGTTAGTTGTATGAACTTTCATATCCGGGCTTTAATGCAAATCTACATTAGGTGACTGACAGCCTTATGGCAGTTCAAATTTTACAACCGCATTTAACCGGTTGATATATATATATATGCTTCAAGGAATAGAAAGGGGTATTTGCTGGTTTTTGGAGATTACGTTGACTTTTCTATCTCGGTTTGTATGTTAACAGCAGCGTCCCACTCTTGAACTTTTTCCAGTCCGCCAGCTCAAAATCCATTTTATTCTTTATTCCTTTAAACAAAGGCGTTCCCTGCCCCAACACCAGGGGATCCATCATCAGCATATAGCTGTCTATCAGCTTTGCATCCGAGAGTTGGCTTATTATACTTCCACTGCCCAGGATGGTCATATCCTTTTCACCCTCCTTCATCTTCCTTACTTCAGCTGCTATGTCGCCGTTCATTATTCTGCTATTCTCCCAATCAACAGACTTCAATGTATTCGAGAAAACGATCTTTTCCATACTGTTCATGCCCTTTGCCACCTCGGGATAAGCTTCTGCAGCCGCCGGCGTAGGCCAGAAGCCGGCCATCATTTCATAGGTCACTCTTCCGAACAAAAGCATCCCCCCTGAGGTAGAAGAATCCGCTGCAAACTGCGATGCTTCAGGATCATCATGCTTGTGCCAGCTTATGTCCTCGTTAGCTCCCTTATAGAAGCCATTTACCGTAATGAAATTGAATACATTGAGCTTTGCCATTCTTTTCAGCTTTTTCTGATCGTAAAAATGCTCAATAAAATCCTACCATAAGATGGCCTTCCACGACAATAAAAGGGCTAATTACGCAAGCCTTTCTTAAATATAATTCGGCAAGTTTCCTGGCTCAGCTCTCTGCAATGTAGCCATAGCAAATAGTTAATATTACCTTAAAGATAGCTCCGTTTCGGCCCAAACCCGCCTTGCGGTGTCCTTCAATTACATTATCTTACACTTTGGCTTGCAATTTGCATCCTACAGTTATCAACACATTTATAAATGATACGTTTCACTAAAATGTTTATTGCGGGCATAGCTCTGCTATTGTTTGCGTCTCAAAACCTGTTTGCACAGGAGGTAAAGCATGGTCTTACATGGTACACCGATGTCGCCCAGGTTTATGAACTATCTAAAAAGACAAAGAAGCCCATCTTCGCCTTCTTCACCGGCAGCGACTGGTGCGGCTGGTGCCACAGGCTTGAAGCCAACGTGTTTCATAAGCCCGGCTTCCAGCAATGGGCAAAGTCCAACGTGATCTTATTGGAGCTTGATTTTCCCCGCAATAAAAAACTTGCCCCGGCCTTGCAGGAACAAAACAATGGTCTCCAGCAGTTTTTCCAGGTACAGGGCTTCCCTACTATCTGGCTATTTAATATGGACAAGGACAAAGCCACTAATAAATTCAGCATATCAGCCCTCGGCTCTCTTGGTTACCCTGATGGACCACGCGGACAAGAAGAGGCTACCTTTATAAAGAATGCTAATGCAATATTGAAGAACAAATAATTTTTTAAGATACCTCATACGAGCCCTCAGCATGGCTGGGGGCTCTTTTATTGGATATAATGGCCCAGTTTTTTAAACAATATTGACAAACAGATATTATGGAACTGCCAAGCTTCGCCGAAAACTGGCCGGAATTGAAAAAGAAACTGCAGGAACAATACCCCCACCTCACCGATGAGGACCTGGCCTACGAAATAGGTAAGGAAGGAGAACTATTGAAGAGAATACAGGCACGCCTCGGCCAAACCGACAAGGAGATCACCAACTGGCTTCATCTTATGGGATAGCATCACCCTACCTCGCATTCGATTTCGGGAACATTACCTTATCGGGTTGCTCCAGCAGTCGCTTCACCGCCAACTTCAAGATGTTGCTGCGTGTTGCTGAGGCATTCTTCGGATCTACCAAATAATTCACCGAAGCCTCAATCCAGGTATTCATGTTCGTGCGGAAGGTGACAAAGGGATATTCCCTTATCACCAGTTCATCTACCGGCGTTTGCTGCACCAGTAGTTTCAGCTCTTTCACTTTTTCTTCCATTCCCGGTCCCAGCACTTCCTTGGCCGACTCACGCAAAACACTTTCTACAAAATCAAGATTACTTTCATAAGCCACATGGAAGGGTATTTCGTTCCAGATATAAGGAAACTTTCGCCACGAATAATTATAAACTTCAGCTTGCAATACCATCGTATTGGGAAAACGTATCAGTCTGCCACTGGGTAGATCATTCGTAAGGTAATCACCGCTAAATTCCCAGAGCGTAGTATCCAGGTAGCCAATTTCCACCACATCACCTTTAAAGGTCCCTATCTGTATCCTGTCGCCTACTTTATACGGATTGCGCGCTATAATATATAGCCATCCGATAAACGAAGAGATCGGCGTTTGTAATGCAAAACCAAGTATCAGCGAGAACAATCCCAAAGACACCGCGGCCGTGTACCAATTCTCAAAGAGAAACGCAATGACCACCATTGCAATAGCCAACGCACTGAGAATATTGATCAACCGCGAAAGATTGTAGCGTATGGCCTTGCTATTAGTATGTCTGTCTGAATACAACTGTGCATACCGCGACACCATAAGAATGGCAAAAATGAAAAAGGCAGTCAAAGAGAGGCGTTTTACCTGCCTCCGGTATTCATCCAAAAAGTCGAAAGCACCATAGCGCGACAGCAGGTAAAGCAATATGCTCGCTACTCCCAGTATAATATAACCTCCCAGCCATGCCTTGTGCACCTGCTTCTCCTTCTTCGTACTTTCCGGCTTATTTTGTTGATTTTCAATGTCCATAGCCTATGGCAGATCAGGCTATAAAATAGTGCCAGATACCCGTGACCGACCTGCTTCAATACCTCATGAAATGACTCTATTGGAGCTGTCAGGTTCCTCATCCTGCCTTACAAATTCATCTGCCTACGAGGCACCTCCCTCGTGGAAAAAAGCCGCAGTCGAATACCTTCTCTGAAAAGAAAGATCTTATCAATATAATAT